>JAISMU010000063.1 GCA_031276635.1 Deltaproteobacteria bacterium
ATGTATTTTTTGATAATTTAATCTATAATATTACTACATCGTCCGTTAATATTTTTTTGCGATACTTCGTTATCCCTGACAATAAGCAGGTGGATCAAGAATAGGCGATGGCGGCCACGCGCATAGTCAGTCATATTCAGGGCTCCAACTTGGAAAAAAAGGGCTCCAACTTCAATACCCCTATATAGTTGAGTAGGCCTCGCGTCAATATTATCAGCGGAAATGCTAAAGCGCGCCAGCTAAAGCTGGTGGTTTTAATCCACCTATTCTAAGATAATAAATACGACTTAATAGATATTATAAATTTTTTATTATAACATTAATACTCTGTTTTTATAACTATTTAACATTTTTTGAGCTAATTTAATTGTAAAATTTTTCTATGAGGATTCAAGCCTTCGGCGAAACCGTCCCCTCCAACTCCTGGGCGATCTTTTCCCACTCCGCCTCCAGACCCTCTTTTTCCGCCCGCAGGTCAGCCAACTCCCTGGTCAGGGCCTTGACCCTTTCCCCATCCTGATAAATGGCCGGGTCCCCCAACGCTGTCTCCAGCTCCTGGGACCGCCCGGCGAGCGCTGAGAGCCGCTCCTCGGTCTGGCTCAACCGTTTTTCCAGAGGCTTGCGTTGAGCCGAGAGATTTTTCCGAGCCTCCTGGGCTTTTTTCCGCTCCAGGGGATCCTTTTTCTCCTTGGCCGGGGCCTGCTCAGGGATAGCCAACGGCGAGGGGCCCGGTCGCCCGGTTGGCTCGGTCGTCTCCTTGAGCCACATTCTCTGGTAATCGTCAAAATCGCCGGGGTAGACCGTCAGGGCCCCATTCTCAATAACCCCCACCCGGTCGCAGAGCTTGTTGATAAAGTGCCTATCGTGGCTGATCAAAACCAGGGTCCCCTCATAATCCTCCAGGGAGTCCTCCAACATCTGCCGCCCCGGGATATCCAGGTGGTTGGTGGGCTCGTCGAGGATCAAGAGATTGGGGGAGCCCATCATGATCTTGGCCAGAACCAGGCGGGTTTTCTCGCCCCCGGAGAGCACGGCCACCTTTTTAAAGACGTCATCCCCACTAAAAAGAAACGAGCCCAGGATGTTGCGCAAGGAGCCCGGGGTCAACTGCCCGGCTGACTGAGCCAGTTCCTCAATGACAGTTCGGTCAGGGTTTAAGATGTCCATCTGAAACTGGGAAAAATAGCCGATATCCACGTTCTGGCCCAGCTTGACCGAGCCTGACTCTGGAAAGATTAGCCCGGCCAGGAGTTTGACCAGAGTCGATTTCCCTCGGCCATTGGGGCCGAGAAGAGCCAGGCGCTCCCCTCTTTGCAGAGTGAGGCTCAATTCCTTATAAACCAAGGTCTGGCCATAACTGAAATGGACATTGTGGAGCTCGGCCACAATATCCGGGCCTCGCCGCCCCTGAGGCAGACGCAGGGAGAAAGTGTTATCCGAGTCATTTTCCGGGGGTTTGAGCCGGTCCATCTTTTCCAGGGCCTTGACCCGGCTCTGGGCCCGGCGAGCGGTGGTGGCCCGGACCCGATTGCGCTCGATGAATTTTTCCATCTGCCGGATGCGATCCTGTTGGTTAGCGAAGGCGGCCGACTCAGTAACCAGGCGCTTGGCCTTCTCCGCCAGAAATCTCTCATAATCGCCAGGATAGACATCTACCCGGCCCTGCCGGAGCTCAACGATTTTTTGGGCCACGTTATTGAGAAAGACCCGGTCGTGGGAGACCAGAAGAAGCGCTGAGGGGGAGGATTTCAAGAACCCCTCCAGCCACAGGAGGCTGTCGAGATCCAGGTGGTTGGTGGGCTCGTCCAAAACCAGAAGATCGGGTTTGGCGGCCAAAAGACGGGCCAGAATGGCCCGCATGACCCAGCCCCCGGAAAAGCGGCTCAGGTAAGCGTTAAAGTCCTCTTCTCCAAAGCCCAGGCCCATCAGGATCTTCTTCGCCTCGGACTCGCGGGCCCAGCCACCCATGGACTCAAAACTCTGCCACAGCTGACCATGCCGCTCGACCAGCTCCATCAGCTCCTCGGGACTATGGGCCTCTGGAGTTTTCAGAAGCCTATCCACCTCCTCCAACTCATTTTCCACTCGCCGGTATTCAGGGTCCGTGTCCAGAACCAGGTCCAAAAGCCGCTGGTCGGCTTGAGTCATGATGTCCTGAGGCAGATAGCCGATTTTCAGGCCCCTGGAACGAGAGACCTGGCCCTCGTCCGGCCTATCCTCCCCGAGGATAAGACGGATAATGGTGGTTTTGCCAGCCCCATTGCGGCCCACCAAACCCACGCGCTCGCCTGGCTCCAGGGACCAGGTGACGCCCTTGAGCACGTCCTGACGGCCATGATAGCGGATAACCTCGGAAAAGCTGACCAGAGACATTTAGTGAAGATAACCTAAGTTTAAAAAATTATGAGCCAAAAGCCCCGCCCAACTTGGGCTAGACCTTCGACCTCAGTCGCCCGGCTCACTTCCGCGAGGGCATTTAAGCCAGAACCTCCTTGGCCACCAATTTAGGCTGGCCAGGCGCGCGGCTCGAGCGTAAATTTTTGGAGCCCAGGCCGACCAAGTTGACGCGGCATTATAGCACAACTCACCTGAGGATGACGGGCCAGAAATCAGAGACAGCTCAAAAAAAAATTTGGCCCAAAAACAGACAAGAATAACCGCCCTGGTTAAGAAAAGGGAAACCAACGAGCGGCAAATTTTAGGGCGGACGAGCTAAAAAGGCCGGAGAAGAGAAAGAACTGGTCAAAACTCTTAAAAAAAACAAATTGAATTAATTTCGTGGAATGAAGCGGTAGCCAAAAAAAACGAGGCGTCTTCCATAGTCCCTCGAGCTATTAGAACCAGCTCAAGAAATATTTGTCCTTCTTGTTCATATTTCTAATCTTAATGAGAACTCCCTCAACTACCATCGCGGTGATGACCGCGATCGCGGAAGAAATTATGTAAGACATTTATTCCCTCTTTTTTTATGAAAAAAAAAAATCCAAAAAAAATTCGTTGAAACCAAGGCCCATATTTTAGAACTGGAAATATTAGTAATTTCCCAGCGTCATAAAAACAGTCAAATTTTAATAAACCCAAACAGCGATTCTAATTTTTGGTTGAGATCTTCAATCAACTTAACTTTAAATTAATAAATCAATTCCAATATCTAGTCGCGGTAGGGAACGTTCTTTCGAACGTCCCCCCGCCCTGATCCTCGCGGGTGGAATTACCGGGCGAGGCTCCTCCCTGGATACTGACGCTGCCAATTACTAAGTTATTTTAGTGGATCAGAGGCGGGTAAACGCGCCACGGATTTGGTTACCTGTCCGCGTTAAAACGCTTGCCCCAGCGGAAGGCCAACGCGCTGATTTCTCTTCCTTTGGTCACCCCAAATCCGGCTCTGAGCCCGGGAAATGGTAGAATCGACGCCCTCTCTCCAGAGTAATCCCCTTCCCTCCTCGGCCGCCGCCGCCAGCCAAATGGCTTTAGTTGTTCGACCGCGTCCTCGGCGCTATGAGGTTATCCGACTCCTCCGCCCCGGACGCGCGGGGATTACGCTTTTGGCTTCCCGCCGCCGTCCCCAAAGGCCACGACCCCTTCTAAGGAGGTTCGGAGATCTCGCCGCTTCCGTCAGAAGAGTTTCCAGCAGGCCAGGTTCCCTGACGCCGCGGGGTCTCTGAACACTCGCCTATTCAGCCGGCGAAAATTTTCGCTCTATTATTTTTCGCTCTTCCTTAAACTCTGAGGCAAGACCCCCAGGCGCGAGCGCGCCTGGGGAAAACGGCCTGGTTACTTTTTCAAAGATATAACCTGGGACTCCAAGGCCTTTAAATTGTTAACATAAAGATTAACCCAATCGTTATTGAGGCCTAGGCCGGTCAAGCGACTGTCGACCTGATAGCCGGCTTTCTTCAAAACACTCGCCCAACTGTCGTCCTCATCGCCGGCCATATCATTGCGAGCGTGATCCCCGGCCACAATCATCAAAGGAGCCAGGATGACCTTCTGGGGTTTGGGAGTCGCCTTGGCCAACTCGGCGGCCACCTCCTCAATCTTGGGTGAGGCTTCCACGGTCCCGATATAAACCTGAGGGTAGATCTCCCGCAGGGATTTTTGTAGTTTGCTAAAAGCTTTCTGATTGATATGCTCGTTGCCGTGGCCCATCAACACCAGGGCCGCCCCCTGAGCCTTGGCCTCGTTAACCAGGCCAGCCAAAGCCTTGGCCGCCGCCGTCACCGCCGCCGTCGGGCCATCCCCCACGCCCAGGGCCGGAGCGCCAATCCCTATCCAAGGCAGAGGAGCCAGGCTCGACTGGAAGGTTTTGATTCCCTTGATAGCCTCAACCAGGTTCTTGACATCCCCGTACTCCTCGCCATCGGTCACGTGCAGGGACTGAACTAAGACCACGTCCGCTCCCCGCTCCTGGATCTTGGCCAACTCGGTAAAGACGTTGCCAATTTCATAGTACCGTGGGTCAATCTTGGGATTGTCCTTTTTGAACTTCTTGTCATTCGCTCTTTTGTGCCAGATGTCGCGGATGATGTTGGAAGTGAAGGCCAGATGGATCTCATAATTAGGAAAAGCCTTCTGGATCTGGCTGATGATGTTGTCAAATGACCCCAGCGCCTCCACCTCAGTCGTGCCAAAGGCCGCCAAAACGATTGCTGGCTTGCCAGCTGGTCGATCATAGGCCTGGGCGGGACCCCCAGTCAACAACGCCACCAGGGCCAAAGCCAAAAACAAAAACGCGAACCTCATCATTTCTCCTTAAATTGTAGGTCAAACCGACCCCACGGCCGGGTTAGGCTAAAAAAATACCTCACCGGTCAGAGCTAGGAGCCTGTCGGGTTATTTTTCGGTCAATTTGGCACAAAAATTGCTAGCAAAATTTTTGTTGCCATAATGCTTTAATTTATTTATACTCGGTCTTGAAATCCAGTTTTTTGTATTTTCCTTCAACCAGTGAGGTTCCTTTCATGGCTTTCATGACTTTTAACCGCCGCCAAAATCTTCTTTTTCCCCCCTCTTACGAAGAGTTGCTCCCAGACAACCACTTAGCCAAGTTTGTGGTTAATATCGTTGATGAATTGGACCTTAGTAGGATCAATGCGTCATACGCTGGCCATGGCAAAGAGGCTTATCCTCCACTTTTATTGTTACCCCTCCTGATCTACTCCTATTGTACTGGAATTTTTTCCAGCCGCGCTATTGAAAGGGAAACATATAACTCTCTCCCCCACTATTATATTTGCGCGGGCCTTCATCCTGATCACTCTACCATATCTGACTTTCGTAGACGTTTCGCTCCAGAAGTGACTTCATTGTTTACGCAAGTACTTGAAATCGCTAAAGATTATGGCAGTCTGCAATTAGGGTCTGTTTACCTTGACGGGACCAAAATTAAGGCTAACGCCTCCAAACACCACGCTTTCAGCTATCTTAGGGCCAAGGAAATCAAGGCGCAATTAGAAAACGAGGTCAAGGAACTGATGAGAATGGCGGAAGAGGCCGATTCATCATCTTCTCTAATTGAGATTCCAAAAGAGATTGAGCTTCGCGAAAATAAGATAGAGGTTCTTCGCAAGGCTATCAAAGAAATCGTTCAAATGGCCAAAGCTCGGTACGCTTGTGAAACCGCGGCCTATGAAGCCAAGGTTGAGGCTCGGGAGCGGAAGTTCCAGGAAACCGGCAAAAAACCTGGCGGGCAGGAGCCTTCTCCTCCCAAGGAAGGGCCTAACGACAAGGATCAAACCAATCTCACTGACTCTGAATCCCGCATAATGCCGAACAGCGACAAAGGTTTTACCCAAGCCTACAACGCTCAAGCCTGCGTCGAGCCGAAAAACATGCTGATAGTCGAGGCTCATCTTACCCAAAACCCCAATGACAAAAAAGAGATGGAGCCAGCTCTGGAAAGACTGGAAAAACTCCCTGAGTCTTTGGGCAAGGTTGACATTATGTCGGCTGACGCCGGCTATTACAGCGACCAAAACGTGAAGGCCTGCGAGGACAAAGGGATCGACCCGTATATTGCCGCTGGCCGGGTCCCTCACCACCAATCATTATCTGAACGTTTAACGCCTGAGCCGTCGGAAATTCCCGAGGATGCAACGACTATCGACAAAATGAGGCATAAACTTAGGACGTTACAAGGAAAAGCTGTGTATAAATTGAGAAAACAAGTGGTTGAGCCTGTCTTTGGGGTCATAAAATCAGTGATGGGCTTTCGGCAGTTCAGCCGGAGAGGATTCGCTAATTGCGAATCTGAGTGGATTTTTTGTTCCACGTGCTATAACCTGAAAAAAATCCACTCGTTATCGTAAAATATTTGAACTGCCTCAAAAATTCGCCAAAAAACAGTTCTAAAATCGCTGTAGGAGGTCTAAAAACGATAAAATATCAAATGACCCTAGAAATTTAATAAAA
>JAISMU010000068.1 GCA_031276635.1 Deltaproteobacteria bacterium
GAGACAATATAAAATGTTTTATCATAATATTATCCCAGTTATCCCCATCGTAACTGGTAAGAAAAAAACGCACATCTACATCACTATGCTCTGTCGCGGTCCATTTCGCGTACGAGCCATAAAGATAAACCAGGTCAACAGGCATAATTTCACGCGCTTCATCCGCATAAAATTTTACTATATTTTTTACTTTTTCAATGTCAATAACCACGCGAATACCTCTTTAGTTTTAAATCATATAAATTCAGAACGTTCTTTATTTAGTTATTTAACTATCTTTTTCTTATAATTTGTATAACGATTCTTAATATAAAATATTGAAAGATAAACAAGGTGTCTATACATATCTTCAGGCATAATAAACTGAAATTTACTTCCAAATTTATTAAATATAACTTCTAAATTATGTATATAAGGAACTTTATCGTCATTATAAAAGATATATAAGCCTTTAATAAGTTTTTCTATTGCTTGTTGACAGGTAAAAGCCTCATAAATCCAACGCTCTGACATAAACATAGCATCCGCAGTATCAAGGTCATATTGCGCGCTTTCTAACCAATACTAGAATTTTTCTTGTTTATCCATGTATAAAATACCAAAAATATAAATTTAAATTAACTTTTTTTTATTAATATTTTTTAAGTTTTATAAATTTTCTATTATATATTAAATTATTTCATATTATTATTATTATATTTTTAGTTCATTTGGCTGTAAATAATCAGGTTCTATATTTTAGGTTTCTAGCGAACTCATCGTCTTTTCTTATAAAACAATTTTTTAAAAAGCGTGTCAAGTGTAGAATCCCATTCTTTCCATTTTCAGCGCTTGAAATTTACGACGAAGCTTTGAGGCCCATATCTAATAAACTGATTATATAAATCATATGTTTTTAATTTTTTTAAATTTAATTTGTTACTTTTTGTTAAATATTAACTTTCATGACAAAAAAATAATATTTAACTTTTATTAACATTTTAAAATATTTTTACATATTTTATATATTTATAATTATATTTTTTAGAAATAAAGATAGTATTAGTGTTGATAATTTGGTATATTAGCACTAAATCTATTTTTTTATTAATTGCTTTTATCAATATATTAATTTGCTAAATTTATTTGTAATATAACTTTTTAAACCCAAAGTTTAATGAAAAAAATTTTTGATAATCTCGCAAACCCTAGAAAGATATTTTTTTAAGAAAATCTAAAACTTTCAACATGTTCCCTAAAGATGTTCTGGAAAATCGAATTGTTCTTTCGCAGGCCTCCGTCTTTTTTCCACCCTGGATTTTGACGTGGGCTTCAAAATTCTCCAAATTTGGATCCTTAAAACAGGGTCAGCGCCATTTAAAATTGAAGGTATTGACTTTTTCAAAGTTTCCTTTTATAATTCTTATATAGAGGCAATTGGCCTAAAAGCCTTGCCTTTGTTATAGCTCAATGGTTTAAATATTTATTATTAATCGGTTAATGTAAGTCGGACTTTTCAGATTCGGCGGGCCCTTGTCTGCCCACCCTGAGCCGCCTGCCCTTGCTGGCGGACCGACGCCTCCGGCTTCCCAGCCTATTCCAGAGCCTTTCAGTTTGTCAAGGAGATGGTTTCTCATGTCAGCTTGGCCACTTCTTTTCGCCCGGGACCTACGGCGTTTCGACCACGATCTCCAAAAAGCCCTGACCCGATTTCTGCCGGACTATGAGTTTCAGGTCGGCCCCACTCCCGAGCCCGGCTCCGATCTGGCCGCCCCCTTGGCTTATCAAGGCCGCCCCCTGGGCTATGTCTCGGTCAGCCTTAAATCTGGCTGTCACCCAGCTCCACCGGAGGTTCTGGCCTTGTGGCCCAGCCTCGCCGACTCCGCCCTGGAGAACCTGGCCCTCCGCAAGGCCCTCCAAAAAGACTCGGAAAGTGGCCTCTACAACCGCCGCTTTTTCCTAGGGCGCCTGAAAAAACTTCTCCACGACTCGCCCCGGGCCGTTGAGCCCAACCCAACCCTGACCCGGGAGACTCTTGACCGCTCAGCCCTGATAGTGGCTCTGGTCGGCCTGAGTCGTGGTCAGCCGGACCTAGACCGCCGGGTGGCCAGGCTTCTTTTCGATAGGCGGATCCTCTGCCTGGCCCGCCTGGAGCGGGACCGCCTAGGCTTGCTGCTCAGGGCCGAGCCCGAGGAAGGTCGCCATTTTCTGGAAGATTTCCGGCTGCGAGTCCAAAAATGTTTACCCCGCCGCCAGACCAGCCTCGGTTACGCCCTGTGGCCCCAAGATCTGCCAGCCCATTCCACCAATAAGGCGGACGTTCTGCTGGAGAGGGCCGAGACAGCCCTCTTCTTCGCCGCCGCTCCCGAGGCCCCGGTCGCGGTCATCGGATTTGGCGAGCTGGTGGAAAAGCAAGGGCATCTGATCCAGGTCCTGCCGCAGGATCGCGTGATCCTTAACCTGGGCCGGGCCATGGGAGCCCAGGCCGGACAGGTTTTCGTGGTCAAAAGCTCAACCGGGGAACCTAAGGGCGAGATCGCCATTTTTGAGACCGCGGACAACTACTCCCTGGCCAATGTCACCAGCGGCGGACCCCATCGGCTCGCGACTGGGGACCAGATCTTCCTCACCCGCCAGGCCTCCCTCAAGTCGCGCCGAGCCAGCTCGCCAGACGAGGAAAAAAACCAGGAGCGTCAGGAGTTTGTGGAGACCCTGACCAGCCAAGCCTTGAGTGGCCAAGAATTGACCGCGGCCCTGATATCCATTGATGATTGGGAGATGCTGGAGACCCTGGCCGGACCCGAAGCCATGGCCCGTCGATTGGCTCAGGTCAAGTCGGCCACTGGCAATGAGCCCACCCTGGCCACCGCCGAATGGAGCCCGGGAACTCTGGCGGTGGCTTGGCCTCGGCCAGAAAGCGAGATCCCCGGGATTATTGAGAGGCTCCGAGGGAATCTGGACTTCGCGGTCTCCCTGGGCCTGGCTTCCTGGCCCTCACCGGTCCTGGGGGCTGAAGAAATCATGGACGCGGCCAAAAAAGCCCTATTAGAGGCCTCCATGACCGGACCAGCCCAGACTATCTGGTTTGGGGCCCAAAGCCTCAACATATCAGGGGATCATCTATTTGAGGAGGGGGATCTGCGCGAGGCCTTGGCCGAGTATCGCCGTGGCTTGAGCCTGGAGCCCAAGCATCTGAACCTTTTAAACAGCCTCGGGGTCTGTCATGGCCGGCTCGGTGACCACCAGGCCGCGATCCAGTCATTTGACGAGGTTTTAAAGCTGGACCCAGAAAACCTCATGGCTCTGTTTAATAAAGGTTGCTCTCTGGTTCTGACGGGCCTCCTGGAAGAGGCCGCGCTGGCTCTAAGCCAAGCCGCCGCCCTCCCCGGGGCGGGGTATGAGGTTCTCTACCAGCACGGTCGCCTGACTCTGGAGCTGGGTCGCCTTGAGCAGGCCCTCCCAACCCTGCGCCAGGCCGCCAGCCTCAAGGACCGCCGAGGGGACATTTTTCGGCTTTTGGGCCAAGCCGAACTTCTGTCTGGGGAGGTCGACCGCGCCCTGGAGGCCCTCAAAAAGGCGGTCAAGCACGATCCTGATGACGCCCAAAGCCTCTCTTCTTTAGGGGTGTTGTTTTTGGAGCGCAACAATGACCGGGAAGTGGCCTTATCCCTGTTTCAAAGAAGCGTGGAGATTGACCCGACCAACAGCCTTTTCCGGCAACGGCTCGGCAAGCTCCTTTTTGACCAGGGCGACTTCGTGGAGTCTAAACGGCATCTGAAAGCCGCGGTAGACTATGGCTGTCGGGCCCTGGAAGTCCACCGTCATTTGGAGGAGGCTCAGACCCTGGAGGAAGAGGGCCAGCTGGCCCAAACTTTTAGGCGGGACCGCGCGAGTTAAAGCGGCCAAGAGCTTTTCAAAAAAAAAACGGGCTGGTTCCCGCCTTTCCGCCGGTTTCCCAGCCGAGGAAAAGACTCTTGATTGCCAGGCCGAGAGCTGAGGCCTCGGGAATGGTTTGGCCAGCTAGGCCCGAACCTTTCTCTTCCTGACCCTGATCTACCCTGGCCACCTGAAAAATCGCGACCGATAGTATTTAAAAAATCCGCGATCAAAAAAAAAGGCGGGGGCGCCCCCGCCTTTTTCGCCTGGTCAAACAATCCCACCCAAAGGAGCGGGTCCCGACCGCCGCCCGCGATTACTCTTGAGCGAACAGTTGAGTGGAGAGGTAGCGCTCGCCAGTGTCGGGTAGGATGACCACAACATTTTTGCCCTCGAACTCTGGGCGCTTGGCCACCTCAGTAGCCGCGTGCAAAGCCGCCCCAGAGGAGATGCCCACCAAAAGGCCTTCTTTCTTGCCCACTTCCCGAGAGGCCGCGAAGGCGTCAGGGGTCTTGACCCGGAAAATCTCGTCCACCACATCGGAGTTATAAACCAGAGGAACAAAGCCGGCCCCAATGCCTTGAATCTGGTGGGGGCCAGGCTTCTCGCCAGAGAGAACTGAGGAGTCAAAAGGCTCTACGGCGATGACCTTGAGCTTGGGGTTATGTTTCTTGATAACCTCGCCGGCCCCGGTGATGGTCCCGCCAGTCCCGACCCCGCCGACCAGGGCGTCCACCTTCCCATCGGTGTCGTTGAGGATCTCCTTGGCCGTGGTCTTGCGGTGGATCTCCGGGTTGGAGGGATTGTTGAACTGCTGGGGCACGTAAGAGTTGGGAATGGTCTTACGCAACTCCTCGGCTTTCAGGATAGCCCCCTTCATGCCCTCCGAGCCAGGGGTCAAATTCAGCTCCGCCCCTAGGGCGTACAAGAGCTTGCGTCGCTCCAGACTCATGGTCTCCGGCATGACCAGAATAATCTTGTAGCCCCGAGAGGCGGCCACGAAGGCCAGGCCAATACCGGTGTTGCCAGAGGTGGGCTCAATGATGGTGGTGTCCTTGTTAATCACCCCAGCCTTTTCAGCGTCCTCGATCATGGCCAGAGCGATGCGGTCCTTGACGCTGCCGAGGGGGTTAAAGTACTCCAGCTTGGCCAACAGGTGGCCCTTGACACCCCGAGCCTGGCCGTAGCGAGCGAGCTCCAGCAGGGGCGTATTACCAATTAACTCAGTCAAATTCGCGGCTATTTTAGCCATAAAGCACCTCTCCAATTAGAAAACAAAAAAATAAGGCAGAAAAACAAAAAAAAAGCCAAGAACAAACAATGTTCTCGGCCTTCAGGTAACAACTGATCAGCTTTGATAGACTAATTATAGACAAGCCAGCCAGAACCAATCCTAATAAAAAGGCCAGCCCAAAAATCAAAAAAAATTTTTCCTCACCATCAATGGTTTCCCATTTTATAGTTCCCCAAACCCGATGTCAAGCTTTTTTTTCCGACCAGCTTTTGTTACTGTGTTCTTTTGATTATTTAGACCCCACCAGCCGGGCTGGACGGGCAATCTTGATCTTTGACCAGGTTTAACCATGAATTTTGACACTGTCTGCGTCCACGGGGCCAAGGATCCCCACAACAACACCGGAGCCCTGACTGTCCCCATTTATCAGTCCGCCACCTTCGCCCACCCCGGGGTGGGCCAAAGCACCGGCTACGATTACGTCCGGACCCAAAACCCCACCCGCGAGCCCTTGGAAAGACTGGTGGCCTCCCTGGAAGGAGGCCGGGAAGCGCTGGCTTTCGCCAGTGGCATGGCCGCCTTGGACGCCACTCTCACCCTCCTAGACCAGGGGGACCACCTGATCGCCTCAGACGATCTTTACGGCGGCTCAGTTCGCCTGTTTGACGCGCTGGCCAGGCGGGCTGGTTTAAAAACCACCTATGTGGACACCGGGGATTTGACCGCCCTGCGAGCGGCGGTCAGGCCCGAGACCAGAATGGCCTTCATCGAGACACCCACCAACCCCATGATGAAAATAACCGACATCCAGGCGGCTCGGGCGGCCCTGCCAGAGAGGATTTTGTTGGTGGTGGACAACACCTTTCTAACCCCGCATTTTCAGAAACCCCTGACCCTGGGAGCAGACCTGGTTCTGCACAGCGGCACCAAATACCTGGCCGGGCATAACGACACCCTGGCTGGCTTTGTGGTGACGGACAATCTGGAGCTAGCCGATAAACTGCGTTTCATCTCCAAAACCGTGGGCGCCCCCCTGGCCCCATTTGATTGCTTTCTGCTCATCAGAAGCATCAAGACTCTGGCCCTGCGCCTGGAAAAAAGCGCGACCAACGCGCTCACGGTGGCCAAATGGTTGGCTAATCACCACCGAGTCAAAAAAATCTTTTACCCGGCCTTTTATGACCAAAAATCCCAGGAAATCGCCCAAAGGCAGACCACCGGGCTCGGAGCCATGATCTCCTTTGAGGTGGACTCGGAGGCGACCGCCAAAAGAGCCCTGGAAAAAGTGAAACTCATTTTATACGCCGAGAGCCTGGGCGGGGTGGAGACCCTCATCACTTACCCCTGTCTGCAAACCCACGCCGATTTGCCCGAGGCCCGTCGCCTGGCTCTGGGCATCAACGAGCGTCTGTTACGCCTGTCTATAGGCGTGGAAAATCCCGAGGATCTTCTGGCGGATCTGAAATGGGCCCTGGATTGACCGAATCCATCGCTAAATGGGAGAACGACTTGCGTTACAACTTTGACGAAATCATCGATCGCCGAGGCACCAACAGCCTCAAATTTGATTTTGCCCGGGAAAGGGGCCTACCGGAGGGACTGCTACCAATGTGGGTAGCGGACATGGATTTCCGGGCTCCCCAACCGGTTCTCGACCGCCTGGTTGAGGTGGCCCGCCACGGCATCTTCGGCTACACCGAGGCCAAGGACGATTATTACCAGGCTGTGGCTGACTGGCTACGCCGGCGTCATGGTTACGAGACCAAACCTCAGTGGCTAAAAAAAGCCCCCGGGGTGGTCTACGCTCTGGCCATGGCTATCCGGGCCCTGACCAAACCTGGGGAAGGGGTGCTGATCCAGAGCCCGGTCTACTACCCCTTCACTGGCTGCACCTTGGAGAACGAGCGAACCCTGGTCGTCAACCAGCTGATTTTAAAGGATGGCCATTACGAGATTGATTTTGAGGATTTTGAGCGAAAGCTGGTGGAAAAACAGCCCCGTCTATTTTTGTTATGCAGCCCTCACAACCCTGTCGGTCGGGTCTGGACTCGGGAGGAGCTTTTGACCATGGGTCAGTTATGTCTGAAACATAACTGCCTGGTGTTCTCCGACGAGATCCACTTCGACTTCGTTTTCCCCGGCTACCAACACCTGGTTTTTGGCTCCCTGGACCCGGCCCTGGCTGATATCGCCCTGATCGCCACGGCTCCCTCCAAGACCTTTAACTTAGCCGGGCTGCAGAACGCCAACCTCTTCATCAAAAACCCTGACCTGAAAAACGCCTTGAGCCAGGAGATCCGGCGCTCAGGCTTCAGCCAACTGGGGACGCTGGGTCTGGCCGCCGGCCAGAGCGCCTACGAGGCCGGCGAGGAGTGGCTGGAGCAGCTGTTGGTTTACCTCAAAGGGAACCTGGATCTGACTCGCGAGTATTTTCGGGCTAAACTCGCTCCCCTGACCCTGATTGAGCCGGAGGGAACCTATTTATTATGGTTTGACTGCCGTGGGTTGGGTCTGAGCCCCCGGGAAATCAATCAACTAATTATAAACAAAGCCGGCCTGTGGCTGGACGACGGGGCTATGTTTGGCCCTGGCGGCGAGGGATTCCAAAGAATCAACATCGCCTGCCCCAGAAAAACATTGGAAGAGGCCCTTGACCGCTTGGAGCGGGCCATCAGATAGACACCCTACCCTCTGAGGTGAAGCGCCAGGTCGCGGGCCAGGGTCGAGGCCCGCCAACCAGCCTCCGCGGGCCCTGAAATTATTTAGTTCGCTTATTGAGGTTTACCTAATGCTTTTGTGGCCCAAACCCTCTGACTCCAGACCACTGGGTTGACGGTTAGCTTTCGCCCTGGAGATGAGTCTTTTCTCTCTCCACGGACCGCTCGTCCCTTTGAAAAAGGAGATTATCAGCTTTATATCCTAACCAGACCCGGTCCCCAAGAGAAGCTCCTCTCCTTCTTTGACAAAACAGGCTAAATTCAGAACTTTCTTGGTTCCATTTACGAAGAACCTTTAGTGTCCTCGGGATTGTCATTATAACGTTTAGGCGAGACACGCATAATATCACCAATATTTAAAACAAATAGACAAAGAAATATATTAAAATAATAATTTATTTATGATTTAATAAATATTAGCAACTTTAAATATTTAAATATATCTAGTTATAATACATTAAAATAACCAAAATCAGTAAATTTATCTTGCTTTTCTCAGCTTGAAAAGGGTATAATAAAAAAATTAGCTCTTTGAGGAAGTGAATATAATGAATTATTTTTTAATGCATAAGTCCACCCCGGTGATTGAACTGGACATTAACGAAAATCACGCGACCATTGATGGTGTCGGCGAAGTTTTTAACCCTGAGCATATCCCTATCGGCATCAAAATCGACTCTGTTAACCCAAAAAGTGAACCTCTGAATATATGGTGGACCAGTCGCTCAATCCCCGCCAGCCGTGACGGGTTAAGAGAAGCTCTGGAAGCTTTGCGCATTTCCTCACCAGAATTCCTTTTGACCAAATGTTATGGCCTTTCTCTTTCCGACCAGTATTGGGTTAAACCGTTTGACCAACCTCTCGAATGGAAGGACATTAATTTTTTTGACAATGGGTTCTCTGAAGATATCGGCAACGTCCTGTTCGGAAAAATACCGACTAGCGAAAAACTAAATTTGATGTCGCCCAACAACACCTCAGATGGACGGCTTAGAAAAAAGTGGATCCTAGCTGATGGCAAACGCCAGCTTCTCAAGGGCGGCGAAACACCTTATTATCAGGAACCATTAAATGAGGTCATAGCCTCAGAGATCATGAGGCGTCTGAATATCGCTCACACGCCTTATTTTATAACGTGGGAAGGAAATACTCTCCTGTCAGTCTGCGAGGACTTCATCTCCAGGGACACTGAGCTGGTCAGCGCCTGGCAGATCCTCGCGACCGAAGACCCCCCGGAACGCCCCCGTCTGTATCAACATTTCCTGGACCTTTGCGTGGCTTTCGGCATTCCCAAGCCCCGCGAGGCCATGGAGCGGATGATTGTAGTGGACTTCCTTATCGCCAACGAAGATAGACACCTGAATAATTTCGGGGCCATCCGAAACGCGGACACCCTGGAATGGTTGGGATTCGCCCCGATTTTTGACTGTGGCGCCTCCCTCTGGCATCAAAAATTGGAGAATTTTATCGATCCCCTAGGGGTTCAGTTCTGTAAACCATTCCGGGAAACCCACGCGGAACAAATTGACCTGGTTACGGATTTTGATTGGCTCGACTTCAAGTCTTTATCAGGTATCGAGGAGGAATTCAGCTCTCTTCTCGAGCATTCCCCCTACATCAGTCAAAAGCGACGAGAAGTCTTAGGCCAGGCCTTACTGGCTCGAACCCGAGCTCTCCAGGAAGTGGCCGGGCGAGGGCGGGGCTAAAGCTCCAGTGGAGTCCCGCCTTCTTTAATCTGAGACTATCCCTGGCAAGACTAATCCAAATTGACTCAAGCCATCAGAGGAGAAGCGGTGAACGGGGCCTGGAGCTTAGTCGGCCAGCCCGCCGGCCTTCAGTTAATTATTCTTATAATCGCTTAAAATTAATATTTAATTTATAATTATTTGTTAATAACCAACAAAAGGCCAAAATATTTTCAAAATAGAGACTGGAGTTAAGCCCAAAAAAAAATATAACCTGGCCAAGTTGGGGGCCAAAAAAATTTTTTTACCCTTTGATTTTAAAATAATTCGCGCTATAATTAAAACAAAATTTCATGCGCTGTAAGACCCCTGCCTTGACGGACTGAGACGAAAATTCAAAGCCGGCCCTTTTAAGGGGACGGCTTTTAGTGTCTAAAGCGCAATCCTTAATCTTCAACTTATTATTTTTTTCTATATTTCTGGCCATTGCCAACTATTTACCATGTCTATCAACTGAAAGTTTCTGATAATGAGCGTAACTTGTACTAACTCCCTGCCCCGCCTCGACGCCCACGGCGAGGTTTTAGGTCAAAGGTATTCCACCTACCTGGTCCCGACCTTGAAAGAGGCCCCGGCTGAGGCGGAGATCATCAGTCATAAGTTGATGATCCGGGCTGGCCTGATACGCCGGCTGGCCGCCGGAATTTACAACTATCTGCCCATGGGCCTGCGGTCTTTGCGGAAAGTAGAGCGGATCATCCGGGGGGAAATGAATCGCTTCGGGGCCCGGGAGGTTCTGCTGCCGGCCATCCAGCCTGCCGAGTTGTGGAAAGAGAGCGGTCGCTGGGATCATTTCGGGCCCGAGCTCCTGCGGGTCAAGGACCGACACGAGCGCGACTTTATAGTAGGGCCCACCCACGAAGAGGTCATCACGGATATAATCCGGCGCGAGGTGCGCTCTTTTCGGGATCTACCGCTGAACCTTTTTCAGATCCAAACCAAGTTTCGCGACGAGATCCGACCCCGCTTCGGCCTCATGCGGGGCCGGGAATTCATTATGAAAGACGCCTACAGCTTTGACGTGGACAACGCCGGGGCTGACCGGGCTTATAAGGCCATGTACGAGGCCTATCAGAATATCTTTCAGCGCTGCGGTCTTCAATTCGCGGCTGTAGAGGCCCATAGTGGCCCCATTGGCGGCAGTTTTTCTCACGAGTTCATGGTTCTGGCCGACTCTGGCGAGGACGCCATCGCCTTCTGCCCGAATTGCGCCTACGCGGCCAATCTGGAAAAGGCCTTCTCCGAGTACCCGTTAACCCCGGGACCCCAGGACGAGCCCTTGATAAAAACCCACACCCCCAACTGCCGCCACGTCCCAGAGCTGGCCAAATTTCTTGGGGTACCTGAGGCTTTGATCATCAAATCGCTCCTGTTTCTGGCCGACTCCGAGCCGACCCTGGCTCTCATCCCTGGCCATCGGGAGATCAACCTCACGAAGCTCAAAGACGCCCTGGGCGGTCGGGAGCCAGTTCTGGCCACCCCAGAGGAGGCCGAAAAAATCATGGGCGTCCCCATGGGCTTTGTCACTCCAGTGGGAGCCAAAGTCCGAATCCTGGCGGACTTGGGGATCCGCCGCCTTGGCTCGGGCGTGGCCGGGGCCGGGGAAAAGGACTACCATTATATAAACGCCCAGGTTGGTCGAGACTTCCAGGTGGAGTCTTTTGGGGATCTCTCCCTGGTGGCCGAGGGCGACCCCTGCCCCAAGTGCGGCCAAAACCTGACCATCAAGCGGGGCATTGAGGTGGGCCACGTCTTTAAGCTCGGGACCAAGTACTCTGAGTCCATGGGGGCGACCTTCATGGGGGCCGATGGCTCGGAGTCCCCTTTGATCATGGGTTGCTACGGGATCGGCCTGGGCCGAACCCTGGCCGCGACCGTGGAACAAAGCCATGACCAGGACGGAATCATCTGGCCCATGTCCCTGGCCCCCTTCCAGGTGGCTTTATTGCCTTTGCAAATCCAGAACCCTCAAGTGACCGCCGCCGCCGAAAATCTTCTTGACTCTTTAACCTCCCTGGGCGTGGAAGTCCTTCTGGACGACCGCGACGAGCGACCTGGGCTGAAGTTTAAAGACGCGGACCTGTTAGGCCTGCCCCTACGCGTAACCGTGTCCGAGAAAAGCCTGGCCAAGGGACAAGTGGAGCTGAAACAGCGGGCCACTCGGTCTGTCAGCATGTTGCCTCTGGAGCGGGCCGCCGAGGAGCTAAAGACTTTAATCCAGGCCGCCCTGGCTTAAGTTGAATAGTTGGGATCGCCAATGTCTACCGCCGCCAAAACCACTGATTTTACCCTCAGCCCCTCGGAGACTCTCGAAAAACCTCCTGACCGGGCCGATCTGGTTTTTTCCACCACCGCCTCGAACCGCGACGATTTGCAGTTTCCCCCGGGTTACCCGAAACGCGACAACGACCCGGCGGAGGCCAAGGAAAACAGCCCAGATTACAAGCCCATAGAAGGCATCCCGGTCTACGGGATGCGCGCCGTGCGCATTCACGAGATCATCGACGCCCTTCTGGAAAATAACCCCAACGCCGATGACGAGCTGGTCAGCCGGGCCTACGTTTTCGCGGCCACCGCTCACCAGGGCATGCTCCGGCGCTCGGGGGAGCCCTACCTGATCCATCCCCTGGCCGTGGCCTGGATTCTCACCGACATGCGTCTGGACGCGGTCGCGGTGGCCGCTGGCCTTCTGCACGATGTGGTGGAGGACACCAAATACACTCTGGACGACATCCGCCGGGAGTTCGGCCCAGAGGTGACGCGCATCGTGGATGGGGTCACCAAAATCAGTAAGCTCAACTTCAGCTCCGCCACCGAGCGGGCCGCCACCAACATGCGCAAGATGATCCTGGCCATGCTGACCGATCTTCGCGTCATCATGGTCAAACTGGCTGATCGCTTGAATAACATGCGCACTCTGGGGTTCATGCCTCAGGAAAAGCAAGTGATCATCGCCAAGGAGACCTTGGATATCTTCGCGCCCCTGGCCGCCCGCCTGGGCATTCAGAAAATCCAGACCGAGCTCGAGGATCTCTCCTTTTTCTACCTGGAGCCTCAAGCCTATATCAAGCTGCGCCAGGACATTTACGCCGGGCATCAGGACCGTCAGAAATACGTGGAGGAGGTTAAGGCCTTCCTCTTCTCGCGCATGGCCGAGTTTGGCATCGCCTGCGAAATAGAGGGTCGGCCCAAGCATCTGTTCAGTATCTGGCGCAAGATGAATGAGCAGAACCTGCCCTTTGAGCAGATCTTTGACCTGGTGGCCTTTCGCATTATTGTCAACGAAGTCCAGGACTGTTACAGCGCCCTAGGCGTCATTCATTCCATTTTCCGACCCATCCCCGGACGCTTCAAAGACTATATCAGCCTCCCCAAACAAAATGGTTACCGCTCTCTGCACACCGCCGTGGTGGGTCTAAACAACTACCGCATGGAGATCCAGATCCGCACCAAGGAGATGCACGCCTACGCCGAGGAAGGCATCGCCGCCCACTGGCGCTACAAGGAGGGCGGCCATTCCAGCCAGGAAGAGTCCCAACGCATCAACTCGCTGCGGTCAATTCTAGCCTGGCAGGACATGGCTGACCCCTCCAGCTTTCTAAACTCCATCCGGGAGAGCCTGGCTGAGCAAAACTCCATCTTTGTTTACACCCCCCAAGGTGACGTCAAAGAGCTACCCTTGGGAGCCACGCCCCTGGATTTCGCCTACGCCATCCACTCCGACATCGGCAATCACTGCGGTGGAGCCAAGATCAATGGAATCATGGCCAATATCCGCCAAAAGCTCAACAGCGGCGACACCGTTGAGATCCTCACCAACCCCAAAGCCATCCCCTCCCGCGACTGGTTGCGGCACGTGGCCTCCTCTAAAGCCCGGGCCCGGATTAAACAATGGTTCGCGGCGGCGGAAAAAACTCAGGCCGAAATCTTTGGCCAGGATCTACTGGTCCAAGAGATGCGCCGGCGCCGACTGAAGAAGACGCGCCTGTCAAAAGAAGTTTTGCAAAAGCTTGGCTTTGAGACTCTGGACGAGCTCAACGCCGCCGTGGCTTATGGGCGGGTCTCAGTCCGCCGAGTCATGGAAACCATCCTGCCGGAACTGCAACTAGAGCCTCAGTCCCCGCCCCAGCCCCCCAAAGCCTCCTTCCCGGACAGCCAAAAGGCCATCGACGGGATTCTGGTCAAGGGCGTGGACGATATTTTTGTCCGCTACGGTAAATGTTGCGCCCCGGTCCCTGGAGAGCCTATTGTTGGATTTCTGACCCACGGCAATGGGGTCACCATCCACACCACCAATTGCAAATCCCTGATTGGATTGGACCCGGAACGCTTTATTGAGGTCTCTTGGGACCTGGCCGGAGCCAAAGAGCTCAGCTATGAAATCTATTTAAAAGTTCAAATCCGCCCCTCCAAAGGTGGACTGGCCAAAATCATGACCACCCTCGCCGAGCATGTCGCGGACATCATTGAGGCCAACACCAATGACGCCAAATCCGGAAGCTTATTGTTCAAGGTAGCGGTTGAAAATTTCAACCAATACCTGGACTCGATCAAGGCCCTGACCGATCTGGGCAACCTGGTGGCGCGAGTGGAGCGCTTCTATCCTGACGAGTATGGGGAAACCGAGGAGCCGGTCGATTGACCGAGCTAGCTAACCCCGCGGCCCCGGGGCCCGCCAAAAAGAAACTTCTGGACCTGAGCCTTGGGGAGATCCAGGATCTGATCCTGGCTCTGGGAGAAAAGCCTTATCGGGCCACGCAACTGGGGGCCTGGCTCTTCCGGCGAGGGGCGGAAGACTTGGCGAACATGACTGATATCGCCACCGCCACCCGAGCCCGCCTGGCTCAGGTGGCTGAGCTGGCCCCTCGCCTTACCCTCTTGGAGACGGCCAGAGCCTCGGATCAGACCCGCAAAATTCTGTGGGCCGCTGAGGATGGAGCCCGGCTAGAAAGCGTCCTTATCCCGGAAAAGGACCACCTGACTCTCTGCCTCTCCTGTCAAGTCGGTTGCCGGCTAGGCTGTCGCTTCTGCCGAACCGGGGACCTGGGCTTTCAGCGCGATCTGAGCCAAGGGGAGATCCTGAGCCAGATTCTTGGGGCCAGAAAGCTCTTGGGTCCAGCGGAAAGGCTGACTAACCTGGTCTTTATGGGCATGGGCGAGCCTTTGCTGAACCTCAAGGAGGTCACCCGGTCCCTGGCCCTCATAACTTCCCCTCAGGGCTTGGCCATGGCCGGCAAACACCTCTCCCTCTCCACGGTCGGAGTGATCCCCGGCCTTTATCGCCTAGCCGAGAGCCAACTGAACTTTGGGCTGACCATCTCCCTGGGGGCTCCCACCGATGAGATCCGAGACCAGATTATGCCCATTAACCGCCAATACCCCTTAGCTGACCTCAAAAAAGCCCTGGCCGCTTTTCCTTTACGCAAAGGACGCCGCCTGACCATCGCCTACATCCTCTTGAAAGGCGTCAACGACAGCCCTCGGGAGGCTTTGGCTTTGAGCCGCTATCTCACTGGCCTCAAAACCAAAATCAATCTCATTCCCTTTAACCCCTGGCCTGGAGCTCCCTTTGAGCGACCGGACCTGGCGACGATTGAGCTCTTTTGGCGAACCCTGCGCGACAAACATCACACGGTAATAATCCGCTGGTCCAAAGGCGCGGATGTAGCCGGAGCCTGCGGGCAATTGGCTGGGCAAAGAAACGCGGAGGAGCTGAAGAAGGAGCCCATAGGCTCATAGTTTCCAGCCAGCTCTCTCTCAATCGATGTGCCCGACTGCGCTTCAGCCAGATCACCTTTGAACAAACAATTGGCTATCTTTAAAATAAAGCTAAAATAAAAATTTTTAACATTTATTTAAATAAATTTATTATGATAATTAATAAATTTATTGATTGTATTGATTTATTAAAATATATAATTATTATTAAAAACAAAAAAACTAAAGTTAAATTAAGTAAAATATAATTTTTTTAAACCAATTATTTGATAATATTTTTTTTCATAGTAAAAAAACCACTATTTTTTTCTCCCTCTATTGCATAATCTCGACCGAGGTGGCATAATAAAACTCAGTCTCTCTACAGTATTTTTTTGCGTTTAAATTGGGGTCTCCAAACGACCCGCCAAAGACAAGGCCCTCAAAAAGGCCAATGGGATGATAGGATTGATGTAATGACCCTGAAACAGTTACCTCTTGATGATCAATCTTTCGCGGAAATAATAGACGACAATCTTTTATACGCGGATAAGACCAGATATATCTATGAGCTTCTGCGAGGCTCAAGAAAAAAAAGCTATTTCTTATCCCGCCCCCGCCGTTTCGGCAAAACCATTTTGTTGGATACCTTGGAGGAGCTTTTCACCGGTAACCGTGAGCGTTTCAAAGGGCTTTGGATTGAGCGATCCGATTACGACTTTCCCAAAATCCCGGTCCTAAGCTTGACCTTGTCATTTAGGTCTGATAGTCCGGAAATCCTGGAAAATAATATTATTGAAGAGCTCAAAAAAATTACCGAGGAGGCCAAGCCTAGCCATAAAGTCTCTGGGGCCACTTCGGACATGTATCTTGACAGCCTTATTCGGGCTCTCTATCAAGAGTCTCAGTCTAAAATAGCGGTGCTCATTGACGAGTATGACGCCCCGGTGACCAGGAACATGGACAACCTGGAGATTGCCACAGCCAACGCTAAAATCCTGCATGACTTTTTCGCCACTCTGAAAAAAAGGCCGGTGTCGCGCCGAGTCCGGTTCACCTTGGTCACCGGCATAACCAGGTACGCCTTGGCCTCCATGGACTCGGGGCCCAACCACCTCAATGACATCTCAATGGACCCCAGATTCGCCGGCCTGTGCGGTTTTACCTTGGAAGAGCTTGATTATCTTTTCGCTGACCGGTGGGAATTGACCCTGGCGAAACTTAAAAACTCTGGAGAAATGGGTCCCTCCGACAGTCTGAAAGATTTGCGAGCGGAAATTCTTGATTGGTATGACGGCTACAACTGGGGTGGCGAGAACAGGGTCCTCAACCCATACTCCATTCTTCATTTTTTTAATAGTAATTCCTTTGATGGCTATTGGATGGATAGTGGGCGACCTGGGCACCTGACCGCCCTGATTAAGAAAAGGCCCCTGGATTTCCTTCAGCCTAATCTGGACTCAATCATTTCCTCGGAGTTGCGCAAATCTGACTTGAATAAACTCGCGGCCTCCTCGGTTCTCTTTCACAGCGGTTACCTGACTATGGACAAGGTTAAAATAGTCAAAGTTAAGGTTAAAGGTATGACAAAGACTGATAAGTTATATTCTTTTAGGCTTCCCAATCATGAGGTTACACGGGGGTACTACCCGGACTATTTCAGCGTCATTTTAAACCTCCAATCCCCCAATGAATTGCAAGCCAAGGCTGAGATCCTCCAGCAGGCTTTTTTGGCCAAAGACGCCGAAAAAGTCAGCTCCATGTTCAGAGATTTCATTTCCTCCTTTACTTACTATCAGAAGCCTAAGGACGAGCGAGATTTCCACCTCATCGTCCAGGCGATCCTTATGGGTATGGACTTCAAGGTCTTGAGCGAGGTCCCCAGTTCCAAGGGCCGGTCGGATATCAGCGTGGAGCTACCGGGTCGGGTTTATTTAATCATTGAGCTCAAGTATCGGTCAAACCCCAATCGAAATAGGACCGAGAAAGAAAACGCGGCTCTGGCGTCTTTAGCCTATGAGCTGTTGTCAATTGGAGAGGTGTTTGAGTACCTGGCCAAGCTGGCTTCTGATATTGATGACGACGAATTAGTTAAAATATCTCCTGAATTATCCAAAAAAGGCTTGACTAGAACTAAAAGAAGGCAACTGTTAGGGAAGGCCGCCAAGAAATTACTCCCCAAATCTGTCATCAATGAATCCTTAGCCTCGCTGGTTTTAGAGAAATTGCCGCCCGAGGAGCTTAACCAAGAGTTACGAAATCTGGGGGTTGAGATGAACTTGTCCTCGGATTCCATGGATCTCGCGGTCGGGCGAATAGACCAGGTTTTGACCAAGACCGCCCAATTGGCCTTGAGATATATAACTCAAAAAGACTACCATGGCCCCTTTAGGCTTGAGGCCAAAGAATTTATTGATCTCGCCCTGGTCATTTATGACCAGGGCTCCCACGTTAAAGCTCTCTTCAACGCAGGGAGCCAGGGACCGAGCGCTGAGACCAAGAAAACCAGGCTTCTGATTGATGGTTTGGCTTGAAGCCACTTTGGGCGCGCGATCTCCACCGATAAGTCGCGGGGACGATGTGACCTCCTCCGAGTGAGCGGTTTAGCCAATCAAAAATTTTACATCAAGCCGTTAGCGACTCCAAAATTATAATCCTGATAAACGTAATTATTACAATTAACCGCCAATACCTCATAGCTGACCTCAAAAAAATCATGGCCGCCTTTCCATTGCGAAAAGGTCGCCGCCTGACCATCGCTTACATCATCTTGAAAGGCGTCAACGACAACCCTCGGGAGGCTTTGACTCTGAGCCGGTGTCTCACTGGCCTCAAAACCAAATTTAATCTCATTTTCTTTAACCCCTGACCCGGAGCTCCATTTGAGCGAAAGGGCCTGGCGACGATTGAGCTCTTTTGGCGAACCCCGCGCGACAAAAATCACACGGTAATAATCCACTGGTCCACGAACGCGGATATAGCCGAAGCCCGCTGGCAATTGGCTGGACAAAGAAACGCGGAGGTGTTGAAGATGGAGCTCATATTCTCATAATTTTCATCCGGCTCTCCATCGATCGATGTACCCGAATTGCGCTTCAACCTATATCACCTCTGAACAAAAAATTACCTATCTTAAAAATAAAACTAAAATTAAAATATTTTTTTATATTAATTTAAATTATTTAGTTACCACTAAATATAAAATATTGATTAAAATAAAGTAAAAAAATAACTTTATTTTGTTAAGGTAATTCTATTATGATATTTTTTTTCATAATAAAAACCACCATTTTTTTCCCTCTATTGCATAATCTCGACCGAGGTGGCATAATAAAACTCAGTCTCTCTCCAGTATTTTTTTGCGTTTAAATTGGGGTCTCCAAACGACTCGCCCTAGATAAGGCCCTCAAAATCGCAAAGGGGGGGTGGAGGATTGGTGTAATGACCCTGAAACAGTTACCTCATGATGATCAATCTTTCGCGGAAATAATAGACGACAATCTTTTATACGCGGATAAGACCAGATATATCTATGAGCTTCTGCGAGGCTCAAGAAAAAAAAGCTATTTCTTAT
>JAISMU010000070.1 GCA_031276635.1 Deltaproteobacteria bacterium
TTACTGAGAAACTGACCTAGCTCGCCAGCGACCCCACCACTCTGAAAAGGGCCTCACAGCCCGAAGGCTGGTCGACGGCCTCAATCGCGCCGCCCTTGGGGAGCCCACGCTAGAGCCAAAAACAAAATTTAACTTTTTCTAATAAAATTATTTTTAACTAAAATACAACTTATCAGCTTGCGCGGGTAGCCTTAAACGGCAAAATTTTAACCCAGATTTTTCTTCGCTCGGTCAAGAGGGAGTTTCTGGATCAGGGTCAGCCGGGGATTTCTGGACCTTAAAATAGAGATCCGCCCTCTCCATGACCCAGTTTGAAGCCAGCTCGAAACTGATATGGATATCCCCCGCTCCTCCAATGACCAGAGCGGTTTTCCAGATTCGGTTTCCCACTCCCTGGAATTTTAGATGATATTTTCTGGCCTCAATCTGGTCAAAAGCCTCGCGCGTCTTTTTTCGCGGATTTTCGTGAGCCTCGCGATATTTAATTTCTATGACATAATCATCGCCCTGAGGTTCCCTCAGGTGAAGATCAATCCGACCGCCGCCCACCGAGAGCTCTGACTCAAAATATTGATCAGCCAGGGCCATGGCCGAGATAAGAAGAGCTTGATAGAAAAATTCTTTAGCCATCTGGATTTGATAGGGATAGTTGGCGATGAAACTTGCGAAAGCCGCCTTAAAACCTGACTCGTCTCTTTTGAACAGACAGTCTCGGGCGGCCAGGGCCTGCCTCTTCATCAGGAACTGGTCCGCCAGGGGCTTTTCCAGGGACAACAAAAGAGGGGTCAGAGACGCCTTAACTTCCAGATTGGGGAAGACCAGATTATAAGCTCCACTTTTCTGAGTCGAGCCAGTTCGGATCGTCAGATAACCGGTTTGAAACATCAAAGGGCTTGGCTCAAAATTGGTCACGTCAACGTTATTAAACTCTCTGGAAATATAATTGTCAGCTTGAAAGAAATTTAAGTTCATCCTCCGGGCGCGAATGTGGTTAAGCAAAAAAATCGGTGTGCCGGACTCGAACCAGAAATTACCAAACTGATTTTCGTTAAAAAAATTCAATAACGACCAGGGGTTAAGGACTCGGTTTAAGCCATCCCAGGAGTAGCCATCATACCACTCCAGAATTTTAGCCCGCAGATCAGAGACCGTGGCGTCAGGAGCCAGTTGGTCAGAGTTTTTTAGCTCATCCAGAGCCAGTTCCAGATGCTCCTGGAAAAGGGAGTCAAACTCGTCAACTGTAAATCCACAGATAGAGGCGAACTTTCGATTTAGGGTCAAATCCATCAGATTATTCAAATCGGAAAAAATGGAAGTCTTGGTGAACCTGGTCACGCCAGTGATAAAGGTAAACCCACGGTATTCCGAGGAAGCTTTCAGAACACCGTAGAAATCTTTTAAAAGATCACGTATTTGATCGGCCAGAATTGGTTGCGATATCCTTCTTAAAATTGGCGCGTCATACTCGTCAATAAGGATAGCCACGCGAGTCCGGTTGTATTTGTGGTATAATTTTACGATTAGGGCATTGAAGAAATCAACTGGGTGACTCAGAACGGAAATATCCAGAAACTGAATCTTTGGCTGATCCAAATCAGAATTCACCGGAGGCTGAACATTTTTTTCAGCCTCGTTGTTTAACAAGCCTTCGTTTTCGGCGATCATTTTGAGATGGGATAATAAGGATGTTTTCACCGAGTCCAGGCTTTCGGTGACAACTTGATTTAGAGCCAAATGAACGGTCGGATAAGGACGCCAATCATAATCGGAAGAGTCTATCCACAGACCTTTGAAAAGCTCACGGCGCCCCTCCAGGATGGCTTTTAAAGAGCTCACGGTCAAGGTTTTGCCGAAACGACGGGGCCGGGACAGAAAATACGGTATTTTGTGTTGGACCAGCTCATAGAGAAGTCTGGTCTTATCAACATAAAGATAATCGCTTTGGCGTAATTCAGGAAAACTGTCGATTCCATAAGGAATAAATTTCATTTTTCTGACCTTTAAATACTAAATATCTACTAAAAAACTAAATTTAAAACAAAATAAACAATATATTACTTTTCAATTAAACAAACTTTTTTAAGTAATTTCGTAAGTTTAACGGTCATAACCTTCAAAGCCTTGAGGCTAACATCCTGACACTATACTCATAAAAGAATAATATATATCCTGTAAGCATAAAACTAAGATGAAAATTGCTTATAAGCCAAAGTTTTAAGCTTAGCTACATCAAAATTAACAGACTCGGTCATGAAATCAACTCTATTAGTAAAAGGTCTTCTTATGTACCAGGTGTTCTTCCGATCACCATCCAGCTCAACCAAAGCTAAAATATAATCTTCCTGCTTATTCAAACCCGTTAATATCTCATTTTTAGAAACTGTTACTGTTCTCGCGCCCTTAACCCGGCCTTTAACCTCAATAAATCGCAAAACCGAGCCTTGGGCTTGCTCGCCATTTTCAATGGCGGACTCCAGGTCATAGCCCAGATTCTTTTCATGGACATCCCGAGGAGAATGCCCCAGATTCCTCTCAATGGCCATGACCGTTTCCATGGCCGCCATTTCCGCGGCTTTCCGGTCAATCCCGCCAAAATCCTCCAGCTCTTTCTGGTCTCTAAGCCCTTGGCGGCTCAAGATCAGCCCCTTGGGGATAATCAAGGCGGCTCCCATCACCACCGGCGGCCGGGCCGTGATTACTTTTTCTTTCTCCAGCTCCGTCAGCCTCTTTTGACGACGCCCCGCCAGTTCCGAGGCCCGTTGGCCAGCCTTTTGAGAATTGAGATTGGCGTTGGCCTTGCCCTGAGCCTCCTCGTTTTTGAGCTCATAGGCTCGCACGTCCCAGTAGTTGATCGCGGCCAGGAGCCGGGAGCTGACTTCCTTGACGGTCTTGTCAATGACTTTGAGCCTTTGATCTTTCACTTCCCGGACGTGGGCGGGGATGATCTCGGCGATGGCGTAATCAATGGCCAGATCCTCCAGGTTGGCTTTCAGCCACGCCTGGCTGGCGAGGTAGTCCCGGATGAGGCTCTCTTCCCCCGGCTCGGCCTTGCTGTAATTGAGATAAGGGGCGCAACCAGCGTCTTTGGCCCGCTGGCTCTCGTCTATTTCCACAAAATGGAATTGTTTGGAGATGACCCGCTGGGCCCCGGATTTAAGGGCCACGTTATCCTGGACCGAGCTCTCCAGGTAAAACAGGACTCGAGGGGTCAGGCTGTGGTCCGAGTTATCCACCAGGATCGCTCCTTGCTTGAGGGTATCCTTGTTTTGCTCCAAAATCTGGTGGAGAACCGCGTCCAACAGCGGATGACCCGGGCAGATCAGCTCGGCCAGAATCAGCCCTGGGGCCTGTTTATCTTTTTTGTCAAAGCAGACCCGCTGGTAGCGGGTAGTTATCGGAGCCCCGGTCCCCACCACGTTATCATGGTGACGAATGAAGTAAGGCACATGGGTAATCTCGTACCGGCCCGCCTCCCGGGGATGAATTTTCCCGCCCAGCTCTTTAAAAGCCTCCAGAAAGAAGGCCTCGACAAAATAAGGTTGAAGCTTGCGAGCCTCCAAGCGCTCCATCTCCTCTTTAATCGACATAAGCTTCTGGAAGTCCAGGACATCGTTGGTCAGGACCCGCTCCTCGACCAGTTTGGCCAGAGCCGCGTGATCGGTGGCCTGGTCCATCACCTTGTAAAGCCGCTCCTGAACCTCCACGTCATTGTTGTAACGCACCGCCTCAATCAAAAGATCCTTTAAGGACTTGTCCCCGAAAGTCAAGCGCCCCAGGACGTCAAAAACCTTGCCGCCCAGAGCCTCCTTGGCCTTCTCCAGCTTATCGAAAAGGAGCTGGAAAACCATGCCCTCCCGCGTGCCCTCAGCCAGGAGATTCCACAGATGGCAGACCTCCTTCTGGCCAATGCGGTGGATGCGGCCGAAACGCTGCTCCAACCGGTTGGGATTCCACGGCAGGTCGTAGTTGATCATCAAATGGGCCCTTTGGAGGTTAATGCCTTCCCCAGCGGCGTCCGTGGCTACCAAAATGAAAGTGTCCTTGTCTTGCTTGAAGACCTCCTCCACCTTGCGCCGCACGTCTCGGGGTAACCCCCCGTGGATATTGACCACGGCCGAGTCATTGGCCAAAAGGGAGCGGATCTTGTCGGTGAGATACTGGAGGGTGGCCCGATGCTCGGTAAAAATGATCAGCTTCTGCCGCTCGCCTCCGACAATCATCCTCTTCTCGTCCCGCAACGTCGCGGAGAGCTCCCGCCATTTGCTATCCTCATCGCTTCTCTTGACCTGGAGGGCCAATTCCTCCAGAGACCTCAAGGTGGCGATCTCCGCCTCCAGCTCGCTAACCGTGTTAGCGGCCGTGGCCTGGTCAGAGATGGTCTCCTCCAGATCCTCCAACTCCCCAGAGGGGCAATCGTCCTCGTCCTCCGGCGGCCTTTCCTTCAGAAAAAAAAGCTCATCCTGACCGCGGCGGCCCAGTTTTTCCTCATCGAGCCGGCTTTTCAGGCGCTCTATTCTACTTTTCAAGGACTGATAGATGGCCTCCGGCGAAGAGGCCAGACGCCTTTGCAGGGTGGTCAAGGCGAACCCGACTGTGCGCTTTCTTTCCCCATTCAGTTGGTCAGCCCGGTTGAATTCCGCTCGAACATAGGCGGTCACCTCAGTGTACAGCCGGGCCTCCAGGGGGGAGAGAGCGTAACTGGCGGTCTCGGCCTTGCGCTCGGGAAACAGCTTGGTTCCATCGAACTTTAAAAGCTCTTCTTTAACCAGCCGACGCATTACATCCGAGACATCCACGGACTGGTAACTGGCTCGGGGCAGACTTTCAAAGCGATCTCCATCGATCAGGGACATGAAAAGTTGAAAGTCGCGTTCCTTGCCATTGTGGGGCGTAGCCGTCAAAAGAAGAAAATGCCTGGTCACCCCCGACAAGATTTTGCCCAGATCGAACCTTTTGGTGCGTTTGACTTCTCCGCCCCAGACCGTGGCCGACATCTTGTGGGCCTCGTCGCAGACGATCAGATCCCAGTCAGTGGCCCGCAGCTGAGCCAAGATTTTCTCATCCCGGGCCAGTTTATCCAACCTCGCGATACACAGGTTGTTTTCCTCAAAAGCGTTGCCGGTGACCGCGGATTGGAGGCGATCATTGGTGAGGATCTCAAATTTGACGTGAAACTTGAAAAACAGCTCCTCCTGCCACTGCTCCACCAGGCTGCCCGGCGTCACAATGAGACAGCGCCGCAAATCGCCCCTGACCATGAGCTCCTTAATCAAAAGCCCGGTCATGATGGTTTTGCCAGCCCCTGGGTCATCGGCCAGCAGAAACCTTAACGGCTGGCGAGGCAGCATTTCCTGGTAAACAGCCGTAATCTGGTGGGGCAGGGCCTCTATATCCGAGGTGTGAATCGCCAGAAACGGGTCAAAAAGGTGGGCCAGAAAAATCCGGTAAGCCTCTGAGGCCAGTTTCAAACGCCTGGGATCGGCCTCAAAGCCAAAAGACGCGCCCCGGGTGACTATTTCCAGGCTCGGCTCATTATCCCGGAAGACCAGTTGAGAACCCAAAGCGCCTAGGTCGCTCTTATAAACCACCTCCAGGGCCCGCGAGCCCCGCCAGGTCGAGCTGACCACGATGACTGACTCCTGGCCAGCTAAACCCTTAACGCGACTACCCGCGGTTATGTCTTCCAGGCGAGCCATTATCCTATTGAAATTCCTTACCTGACCGTAAGCGTTCACAAGGGAGAGTAAAATTGGATCCGTGGCTTAAACCTTAGACTCCCTATGTCTGAGCTTAACCCTCGAAATTTAGGAGTAAAATATTATCAACTTCGATAATTAGCGCTGACTGGTTTTGAAATGGCCTAATCATAGTCATTATTTCTTTGGAGTAACCGGACGCGCCGCCAATTTAACCCAATTTTTCATGATTGACCGTTAGGCCAGGGCAATTAGTTTTAAGATCAAATCGGCCTCTTTTCCTAAGCCCTACTCGGCTCTGGGGCTAACCTTGATCCTTCCCCTCGGGAATCACCGCCTCAAACAAATCCCCAGTCCTGAGTCCAGGAATCTCTTTCTCCCGCGGCCGGCGCGCTTTCGGCCCGTTCTTATTCTCTCGCGGGAACCCCTGAGCTGTAACCAGCGGCCGTTGTCTTGGCCCTCGACCCATCGATTTAATCGCCAAAGTCGGCTGATTCCAGTCGATCAGTCTAGTACCCTGTCGTCAAAGCTTTGACGCAAATCAGTGGCTATAATAGTCTTTATTATTTTCCTCAAAAAACCCTTGACATCTATTATATAGATTAGATATAACAAAATATCTTTTCATTATAGGAGGCTGTCATGGCTATTCGTTACACCTATGAGTTATCTTCCGATGAGCGCGACGTT
>JAISMU010000134.1 GCA_031276635.1 Deltaproteobacteria bacterium
AAAGCTTGACTCGCCGGTTGATCAGGCTCTCGTCCATGGACAGAACCAGAACCTTGTAATCGACCAGAAGGCCTCTCTTAACCGCCTCGGAAAAGGAGAGAGAATGGAAGACCGGGCCAAAAAGCCGCTTATCGTCCATGGAAAAGAGGACAACCGTGTCCGTCTCGGCGTTTCTGGCTTTTTTATCATTGACCGCGAAAATTTTCGGGGTCGCGGTCATGTAGAGGCGTTTTCTGGCTCGGATATAATCGTTGTCATGAACCAGGACAAAGGAGCTATCCTCTTCCTCAACAAATGTTGAGCCAGTGGTCCGGTGAGCCTCATCGCAGATGATCAGGTCAAATTCCGGCAGGCCCACTTTCTGAGCCTCGGCGAGGACCTCGATGGATTGATAGGTGGAAAAAATGGTGGTCAAGTGACTGGCCGACCGTCTGGCCTTGACCGCCCGAACCAAGGGCCCGGCTTTGGTGGTGGCCGGAAATTGAAGCTCATGAAGAAGAAAGTTGTAATCATCGACCTGATTTTGGCTCAACCGGCCCACGTAGGCGTCAGAGCAGACCGCGTAACTGTGGAGGGGCAGACTCGCCTCCTGGGTCCACTCAGTCAGAATCTGCGACAATAAAGCCAGGCTGGGAACCAGAAAAAGAACCAGGCCCCCCGCCCCAACCTCGGCCTCAGCCACTTTCAGGCTCAGATATGATTTCCCAGACCCACAGGCCATTAGAACGGTTCCCCGCTCCCAGGCCTGGAAACCTTTTCTGATGTTGGTCAAGGCCTCAACCTGGTGGGGTCGGAGAGTCTTTTTGGGCCGGGCGACGGCCACCCCGACTTCCAGGTTATAGCGGCTCCAGTCCACCAGGCTATTGGCCAAGGCCAGGCGGTCTACTATCCAGCAGGGAACGCTTTGGCCTTCCAGGGTAGCCTGGGCGCTGGAGGCGACGGTGGTCGTGGTAACCAGGATTCGCTCCACAAACTCCGGGCGACCGGACTCAGCCAGAAAGCTGTTGATGTCGCTTTTTTGGATGGGATGGTCATCTTGATGAAATTTACACTGAATAGCGCTGAAAAGGCCCCTCTCCCCGGCGATTTCGGCCACCAGGTCCACGCCCCGATCCTGACCGGAAAGGCCCCGAGAATGGGCCCACGCCGGAAAGGCCCAGACCTGGCTGAAGTGGTCCTGGTAAAAAGGCTCCAGGCGGAAAAAAGCCTGAATCAAATTCTCAAAAAGAGTTCCCCGAACTCTCTCATCAGGATAATTCCGCCGCAGGTCGGCCAAAAGGCGGTCCAGGGCGAGCAAGTTTTCCGGTTGGCTCATAAAAATCACATAATCTAAAACTCTATAGTCAAGGTAATTCAAATTAAGGTAAACAAATAAACAAGATAAGGTCTTTTACCATTAATCCACTGGGTTTGTCAAAAGAAATAAAAGCCTAAAAAAATTAATTCTGGCTTAAAAGAACTCAAAACAGAGCGCGCCTGGAAATGTTTATTCATTAAGGGCTAAATCACCCGCGAGCGGGGAAAAAAAAAGCCCAGCCCAGCGCTTGCCCCCCTCGCCAAGGGCGCAAAATCATCTTTCTCTGGCTGGGTCGATTTCCGGCGGGGCTAAAATTAAAACTATTAAAACTGGGTTTGGCCAATAAAAAAAACGCTGCCCGCGTTTTAAAAAACTTGGCCCGGCTTTCGCGAATCCTCGCCGCCTAGCTTGAGCTCCCGCGGCTGAGGGGCCTGGTCGCGCCCGCCATGACTCCGGCGCCGCCCCCCTATCGATCTCTGGCTCCCTCGGGAGTTCTCCCCTGACCGAAGCCAGGGGAGATTCCGCGAAAAAAATCTAGCCCGAGAGATCCCTACTCAGACTCTACCTCTTGGCCTCAACTCTGGCCCTGACTCTTGGCCCCTACTCTGGCCTAACCCTTGGCCCGCACCCTTTCCACATAGGTCCCGGCCCGGGTGTCGATCTTGAGAATGTCGCCCTCATTAATGAACAAAGGCACCTGAACGGTCAAGCCCGTGGACAGGGTGGCCGGCTTGTTGGCCCCAGTGGCTGTGTCGCCCTTGACCCCAGGATCGCTGCGGATGACCTCCAGATTGACGGTAGTGGGAAAGTCCAACCCGATGGGCTGGCCTCGGTAGAGGTTCAGGAACAGGTCCATGTTCTCGGTCAGGTAAAACCGATTGTCGCCCACCTGGTCAGCGCTCAGATGGATCTGCTCATAGGTGCCCTTGTCCATGAAAACGTAGCCATCCTTGGTGTCGAAGTACAGGTACTCCACGCTCTTTTCCTCAAGGTCAGGCTCCTCGAGCTTCTCCCCTGAGCGGAAGGTCTCCTCCAGAACCCGCCCGGTCAGAAGGCTTTTGAGCTTGGTCCGCACAAAGGCCCCGCCCTTGCCGGGCTTGACGTGCAAAAAGTCAACGATAATGTAGGGCTCATCCTTGAAAGTCACCTTCAGGCCCTTGCGAAAATCACTCGTGGAATACATGAAAAAAAAACCTCCAAAACCAAAAAAAACTCACGCCCAGGGTTTGGCCCCGGGCCTCTCATCGTAGTTGCCCAGTGGCCTCACCATCGCTGAGATCAGGCTCCTCGGCCAGACGATAGATGACCTCGCCCGGTCGGACCAATCTTAATTTGCGCCTGGCCTCGTCCTCCAGAAAGACCGGGTCATGGCCAAAGCGCTCAATCCGAGCCAGCAATTGGCGATTTTCCTCTTCCAATCGCAGGTTTTCCAGCTCCAGGTCGGCCTTGCGGCTCTTGAGGCCGCTACTGCGGTAAAGGCCATCATTGGTGACCAGGACGTACCCGGTCAGACTCATCACCCCCACCAGAAACAGGACCGCCAGAACCTTCCGCGGTAACGAGTAGACGTGCTCCCGAATAAAGGAGCTCACCAGTCCCCTGGGTTTGGCCTCGGCGCTTATCTGGGGGGAATTATCCAACGACTCGCTCATCGGTTTTCCTTTCCCGGCCCTTGTCCCGGCAAGGTGGCCGCCCTGACCACCCGGGTAAAATTTTTCAGCCGCAAGGCCTCCACGACCTCAAACACCAAACCATAGTCCGCCCGCCGGTCAGCCGAGATGAGGACCACCACCGACCGTCCGTCCGCCCCGGTCTGCTCCAACAGGTCCCCCAACCGCCCCACTGTGGTCGGTCGACCCTCAAAAAAGAGGTCGTTCTGGGAAGTAACGCTGATCTCCAGGCGCTCGTCAGTCCGGGCCAAGGCTCGCGAGGCCAGCTCCGGCAGCTCCAGCCGCAAACCCGGCAAAACGGCGAACTGGGCCGTGACCATGAAAAATATGACCAACTGGAGGATGACGTCCACCAGGGGGGTCATGTTCACAGCTGGGGAGGCTGGTCGGCTTTTTTTGCCGGAAAAATTCATTGTCCTCTCATCAGCCCAAACTCGCTGGGCCCAAACTCATTAAGCCCCCCAGAGGGCTGGCGGTTAGGAAGACACTGGTCGCGGGGCCCGGGACAGGGGAGCGGCCGCGACAACCTGGGCCGGCGGGGAATCCGGGGCGGCCAGAGCCTCCAGGAGGTCCGCCCCCAGGTCCTCCAGGTCGCCGGTCAGAACCTCCACCCTATTCAGCAGCAGGCGGTGGATGACCATGGCTGGGATAGCCACCACCAGACCAGCCGCCGTGGTCAGGAGGGCCTGCCCGATGCCCCCGGCCAGGAGGCCGGGGTTGCCCAGGCCCGCCTGGGCCACAGCCCCAAAGGCGCTGATCATGCCGGAGACCGTGCCTAATAAGCCCAAAAGAGGGGAAACCGCCGCGATGACCCCTAAAAGCTCCAGGTGCGAGCCCAGAAAATTGGCCTCTCGCCGACCGGTCTCCTCCATGACATCCTTGAACATGGCCCGAGAATAACCGACCATCTTCAAGGCCTGGCGGATCAGCCGCTCAGCCGCGGTCTGGCCTTCCTGACAGAGAAAGGCGGCCTCATTGTATTGGCGCTTGGCTAAAAGGTCGTTAACTGAGTAGATCAGGCTACTAGGGGCCACCTTGGCGCGCCGGAGGGACCAGATCCGCTCCATGATGATGGCCAGGGCCGCCAGGCTGCAGCACAAGATGGGATACATCACCCAGCCGCCCCGCTGAATCAAATCTAATAAAACGCCCATGTCTCCATCTGATTCCAGGTTAATAACCCCCCGCTCAACCGCCTGGGCGGCTGAGCGGGCTGGCCGTCACCGCGAGGCTCCCTGAGCGGTGAGCTTGGGTCGGCCAGGAGCGGCCTCGACCGAAAAATTCCTTGAACCCCGCCAAATTGTCCCGGCTTGGGCCCACCCGCCTCGGCCTGATCCGAAAAAGTCTGGCCCGGTCGAAGGAGAAGAGCTAACGGTTGTCCCGATTCGAGAGAGCCTCCATGGCTAGGCTCACCAGGGCGGTCTCGGCCGCCCGGTTGTCTGGGTCCAGGGCCAAAACCTTTTCGTAAGCGGTCTTGGCCTGAGCTTTTTGACCAGTCTTCTCCAGAGCCTGAGCCGCCCTCAGCCAGGCGACAGGTTTATTGGCGTCGCGCTGAGCCGCCTTTAAAAGACTTTGAGCCGCCTCTTTGGCCCGGCCCAGTTTTTCCTGCCCCAGGGCCAGGTAACGCCAGTTGTCGGCCTCGTCGTCCTGGCCAGTCCACTCGGTGGCGGTCTTGACGAGCTCCGCCCATTTCCTCTCCGACTCCAGCTGATGGGCGATGAGGTCGCGGACCTCCTTTTTGCTGGGATCAGCCGGGTAGAGCCAGCCTGCCTGCTCCAGCATTTCCTTGACCTGGCCCTTTTCCTTATATGTGGCCAGGAGGTAACCACGAGCGTCTCCCTCCAACTGGCGGTTGTGATCCAACTCCAGAGCCTTTAAAAAAGCCTTGATGGCTTGGTCCCAGTTCTTCCTCTGAAAATGGGCCACCCCCAAGTTGTAGAACTCCACGCTTTCCTGGCCGTGGCTGTAGAGAAGCCGCTCAAACTCCTCGCTCAATTCCCCTTCTGGAGGACGACGCAGGTTAATGAGCTGACTCTGAGCCAAGGCTCGGATCCGACCGCGCTCCCCGCTTCCAGGCAGGGTGGCCAAAACCTCCCAGGCGGCGGCGGCGTCAATGGTCAGGCCATCCTCAGTCAGGGCCTGGGCCAGCTCCAGTCGGGTCGAGGGTTGGTCGTCCAGGGCCAGGGCTTGAACCAGATAGTTCCGGTAAGCCACCCGGTCCGCTTTGGCCAGAGCCAAGCGAGCCAGGTTCAAGTAAGTGGCCCCGTCCGCCTGGCTTTCATTAATGGCCGCTAGATAGGCCTTCTCGGCGGCCTCATACTCTTTGCTCTCGTACCGCAGAAATCCCAGTCGCTTATAGGCGTTGGCCTTAGCCTCACCCGAGGGCAGAACCTGGGCCAAGGCCGCCCAGGCCTCCATCTGGCCGACTCGATCCCCACTCTTCTCCCGAAGCCTTAGGATCTCGCCCCAGACTCCGGGCGACTCCTCGGTCGAGGCCAAAGGGAGGAGCCGTAAATAAGCCCGCTCTTCCTTGACCGCTTGCCCCAGGGAGCGGTAAAGGCTGATCAGCTCCCCCAAATAAGCCCGCTGGGCCTGAGGCTCAGCGGCGCTGGCCACCAGCTCCTCGTAAAGCTCGGCGGCTTGCCCGGGTTCCGCGACTTTGCGCAAAGCGGCCAGGGCGGCCTTCAAACTCTGGGCTCCCTGGCTCTGACCGTTTCTCTCGGCCAGAGTCAAAAGCCGCTCCAGGGTCTTGGTCTCCCCAACCCGGTCCCCTTTTCCCCGATATAGGCTCAAAAGCCCGGTCAGAAGCTCGGAGCGGGCCCGATCGCCCGAGGCCTTCGCCAAGTCCCCTTCCCAGAGGCCGAGCAGCTCCTCGGTCTGGCCAGCATCCAGGAGAGCCTCCCGCAGGCCTTGGCCCCAGAGGGGGGACTGGGGCTCCAGAGCCAAAGCCTTACGATAATAACTGATTTTCTGGGCTGACTCAACCGCGGCGGCGGCCATCTGGCCGAAGTCAGCCGCTGTGTAAGCCCCTCGCAACCCGAACCGGCCCACCACCTGGGCGCCTTCCCGCACCTCCACGGTCACGGCCCGCGGCTCCAGAAAGGCGTCCTGGCCCAGCAGACCGGCCAGAGTCGCCTCGCCTCGGACTATCTGGTTGACCTCCAAGTCTGGGGAATAAAAAAGCAAGTCGTAATTCTTCCAGCGATTGGTGTTCAGCCCCTTGATGGAAAGAGTCCATTGAGGATTGACGGTCAGAGTCTCTCCCTGGGGAATCCGGCGGATCTGGTTAGCCACGGCCAGATCCAGGGAGTCCACGATCAAGGTGGGGCCCAGAGTCTGGCCATAAACCCGGGCCAGGGAGACCGGGTCCAGCGCGTACCAAACCAGCGTCGCCAAGGCCAGGCCAGCCAGCGACCCCAGAGCGATGAGCCACCAGGGCCAATGCCCCCCACTCCGAGGTGGCTGAGAATTATATGGATCCCAACTCATGGCTGGTTACTCCCCCTAAGCCAGACACTCGCCCAAAAAATTCCTCCCCCGCCAAAAACAGAAAATCCCGGCCCGATCGAGTCGCCAGCCCCAGCGGGCTAAAACAGGCTCCCTCCTCCCTAGGGCGAGGCGGGTCATTTCGCTGATCCTCAGCCTCGATCAGGGAGCTATCGTGGCTCACCCGCCGACACTTGAAGACGACTTTCTCAAAAACCCGTTATTTGACAACACACTCAATACTTGTATCAAAAAATTGCGTCAGTTTAAAGCTTTTTGTCGATCCATCGGGAGGCTCTCAACTCTTAGGCGACAAGGAAGAATACGCCGTTTTGTCTCAATTCTGGGTGAAAATTGTCATAGGAAAACTTGACTGGCTCAACCCCGCCCGGCTTCCCGGTCGAGAGTTGGGTCCTCACCAAAACCCCGATCAACCCGTCCGAGCTAGCCGTTGGCCCAAATGCTTTTTTCGGTGACGATTTTTAAATTAAAATTTTACTTATTTCTTTATTATTACAATATAATATTATATATAAAATTTATTTAATAATTTTATAATAAATACTAATAACAATACTATGCAAGTGATTATTAACTAACTTATTATGAAAATTGTTATTTTTATAGCCAAGAATCGTCAAAGATTTGAGACAAATTTGTGACCACTGGAAAAATTATATTTTTCTATTACTAATCTTATAATAATCTAAGAGCCATGGGGGAACTTGACCAGCCGCCCGCCAGTCTCGACCTCTCCTTAAAAAGCGGACGGACAGTTCCGTTGACGGCTTCGCCCTCGCAGGTCGTCACCATTGTTTTGAGCGGCTAAAGCCTTTAGACTTTTCCTTAACAAAAAAATAATTGCCTATTTTTATGTTTTAATAACATTAAAATTATTATAATTGCAAAAAATTATGATTTATAGATAAATCAAAATTTAATTCCCTGCCGCCTAATTTCGCCTGAGTCATTGACCTTGAGCTGACGAAAGAATACAATGGAGATGTATTTTAAAAAAATTTTCCTCCCTGACGCCAGCCGCCAGGTTTATTTGATGGACTCAGGATTCAGGCGCTGTAATGAAAAAACTTCCCTTGTCCATGTCTTCCTTTCAAAATATTATCAATCAAGAGGCTATTTACGTCGATAAGACTGATTTAATCGCGGAACTTATTAAGTACGGCCAACTTTTCCTCTCTCGGCCCCGGCGGTTCGGCAAAACTCTTCTTCTCTACACCCTGGAAGCTCTTTTCCGGGGTCAAGCCGAGCTTTTCGCTGGTCTAAAAATCGCTCAATTAGGCTATGAGTTTAA
>JAISMU010000158.1 GCA_031276635.1 Deltaproteobacteria bacterium
CATGAAGGGCCCTGGCTCGAAAAACGATCATATTAATATTTAGATAATATTTTTATCAAAATATTATTTTTTTTATTTATATTTTTGTTACTATATAAATCTAGTATTATTCGTCTTAAATAACAAAAAAAAATATTTTACATCTTTACTTTTGAATAAATTAGGCTCTACCTCATTTGGTTTGAGCGGCGCCACAGCCTCCCTTTAAATCTTTCGAGTCTCTGCCCCTAAACCCGCCCCAGCGTGAGTTTTCAGGATTTTGTCGGGAGACAAAATACCCACTCCAGCGGTAATGGGCTCTGGGGCCACAACCCCCCTTACCCTACCCTCCTTCACAACGAAGACACCCTAGGATAGTCATATTTTTAAGCTGAATTTATAGCAAAATTTATAATTTTACAAGTAATATACGAAAGAAGCCCCGACGGAACGAATTAAGTTCCGTCAGGGCTTCTTTTTCCAATAGCTAGGGCGACTCTTGGGAACGACCAAAACGCCTGGAGACCAATCAGATTAGCCCCTCCAGGCCCCTTGAAGCCGCGCCTGAGGGCCAGAGTTTAGCTCTCTGGCTCCTGGATATTCTCAAAAAAAGTAGACCATTCATCACAGTCCTTCTCCCACGGCTCAGTCAGCCGAGAGAAGGAGCTGGAGGATATAGCTTGCCTTCGCCGTCTCCAAACATCATTGACAAAGTCTCCCCAAACTCTTTGGTGGACATCCACTTCAAATAATGCTAGAGGATTAGGTTTTCCAGGTCCGACGGAGACACTTGGGCAGGAGGTTGGACTGGAAGACTATCTTCTCGCCATCCTTAGCCTGATCCATGATCCTGGGTCTTTTATTAGCTATCAGGCCAACAGGAGTCAATAACTCCAGCGCCGAAAACCCATTTTTAACGATCCTTTGCCGTCCGTCATCCAAAACCTGGGATTTGAACTTAGGGACAAAGTATTGGCCTCATAGACCAGAGCTTCACAGAAAACGCTTAATGTTATTTGAGATATCAACCCCTTGGCCAACATGGCCATCAACTCTTCCAAAGTAATCACGAACGCGGACGCGTCCTCCTCCTCTCCCTTATTTTCAAGAGAAAGAAAGTCTATAGCTATAGAACTTGGTTGGCGCCGCTTAACGGGCCGGGGGAACTCCGGCCCGGAACTTCTTATCAACAGAGTATGAAGAAACCTCAAAAATTTTTTATAGCTTATTTTTGAGGCCCTCGCAAAAACCCGGATTTTGAAAAAAAGAATTTTTATCATAATAAAGCATTTTATTGCTCAATTATTCAAATGTAAAGATGTAATATAATTTTTTAAATTTTTAAAATATAATTTTACTATTTATATTATTTTTATATATTAATTTATATTAACTTAAGATACACAAAAATAACATTTTAACAATAGATATTTCCCAAATATTAATATGATCGTTCTTCTGACCAGGGCCCTTCTGGCGGTCAGGCCAAATTTAAAATTGCGGCCTGATTTCCTGATTTGGCCAGGACTTGACAATATTTAGCGTTTTAGCCATAATTTTCAGGTTAAACCAAAAAAATGGCCCAGCGGATGAAGTCTCCCTCTTCCGTTTATTGTTAAAAATTTTTTTATATATTCTTAAAATATAGGCTATATTTAACGTACATATTACGATAAAATTTTGTTAAAGCTAATAATTTTTTATCGCCTGATTGACGCGCAACTGATCGGTTTATTGACCAGCCCAGCCCCAGGCCTTGGCCCGCGAGCGTCTGGCTGGTCATAGGCGCTCTCCCATTATTTGAGCCAACATCGGCCCCCTCCCCGGGGGGCCCGCCGTTGAGGGCTCCCGGTCTGGCTGATCTATGGTCGGGCCTATCTCAAGAAGGAGACCGCGTTTCCCCCCGAGCCCTGGCCTCGGGATTTCCACGCGAGCGAAAACGGATGAAAGACGTCGCAAAACAGAGAACCATCGCCCTAATCTCGCATGGCGGCTCAGGGAAAACCACCATGGCTGAGGCTTTTTTATATCTCACCAAGGTGACCAACCGCTTGGGCTCAGTGGCCGAAGGGACCAGCTCCCTGGATTTCGAGCCTGAGGAAATCAAGCGCAAAAGCAGCCTCAACGCCGCTTTTCACTCCTTCCCCTGGAAAAAGAGCCTGATCACCTTCGCCGATACCCCAGGCGGAGAAAACTTCCTCAATGACACCCGGACGGTTCTGCAAGGGGTGGATGGGGCCGTGGTCCTGGTGGACGCCGTGGACATGGTCAAGGTCTCCACCGAAAAGGGCTGGGCCTTTTCCGACGCCTTCGGGCTGCCGCGCCTGGTGGTGATCAACAAGATGGATCGCGAACGGGCCGATTTCTTTAAAACCCTGGAGAACATCCAGGAGATCTTCACCCACCCCAAGGCCGTCCCCTTGTGTCTTCCCATTGGGGCGGAAAACGCCTTTACCGGGGTGGTCGACCTACTGCGCCAGAAAGCCTTTTCTTATGACGCGACCGGCAAAGCCACGGAGGGGGCCATCCCGACCGAAATGGCCCCGCTGGTGGCCGAGTGGCGGGAAAAGCTCATTGAGGCCATCGCCGAGACGGATGACATTTTAGTGGAAAAATTTCTGGAGGGACAGGAAATCACCGACGCTGAGTTGGACCAGGCCTTGCGGGCCGCGGTCTTAAGCGGTCAGATCGCCCCGGTCACGGCCGCTTCGGGGTTACGACTCATCGGTCTGGACCTGATTCTGGACATGATCGTGGGCCTTTTGCCCTCGCCCCAGGAGCGCCGGCCTTACCAAGGCTCGGGTACCCCCGATGGGCCCGAGGATATGGAAAAGGCTCCGGATCCGGCCGCCCCGTTCAGCGGCCTGGTTATTAAAACCATAGTCGATCCCTTCGCCGGTCAGCTGACCATTTTCCGGATCATTTCTGGGACCCTGACCCCAGACAGCGGCTTTTTGAATGTCAACCGCGGGCAGAAGGAGCGCTTCGGCCAACTCTTCGCCTTGGAGGGCAAAACCCAGAAAGCCGTGGAGGAAGCCGGGCCCGGGGATATCGTGGCCGTCTCTAAGCTGAAAAGCTCGCTAACCGGCGACTCCTTGGCCGACGAAGCCAATCCCGTGTTCTTCAAGGCCGTCCCGCCCATGGAGCCGGTGGTCTCCTTCGCGGTGGAGGCTAAAAGCAAAGGCGATGAGGAAAAAGTTTTCGCGGCCATCAACAAGATGACCCTGGAAGACGTGACCTTGCGCCTGACTCGCAATAACCAGACCAAGGAAATGATCCTCTCCGGCATGGGCCAGGTTCACGTGGACGCCACTTTGGAGAAGATCAAACGCAAGTACGGCGTGGACGTCCTCCTCAACGCCCCCAAGGTGGCTTTCAAGGAAACCATCAAGGGGCGGGCCAAGGTCCAGGGCAAATACAAAAAGCAAACTGGCGGTAAAGGCCAGTACGGGGACGCGGTCATCGAGCTGGAGCCCCTGCCCCGGGGGAGTGGCTTCATCTTCGAGGACAAGATCGTTGGCGGGGTCATTCCCCGGCAGTACATCCCGGCCGTGGAAAAGGGCATTGTTGAGGCCATGGCCGGCGGGGTGGTCAGCGGCAATCCAGTGGTGGATTGCAAAGTGGCTCTGGTCTTCGGCAGTTACCACGACGTGGACTCCTCGGAGATGGCTTTCAAGATCGCCGGCTCCATGGCTTTCAAAAAAGCTTTCCTGGAATGCCAGCCGACCATTCTGGAGCCCATCATGCTGCTGACGGTCACTGTGCCCGATGAGTTCATGGGTGATGTCATGGGCGACATCTCCAGCCGCCGGGGCAAACTTTTAGGCACCGAGAGTCATGGCAAAAGGCAGGTCATCAACGCCCATGTGCCCCAGATGGAGCTGTTATCGTACTCCCCGTCGCTCACTTCCATGACTGGGGGCCGAGGCTCCTTTTCCCTGGAGTTCGCCCACTATGATGAGGCGCCGGCTCAGGTGCGCGACAAGGTCATCAGCGAGTTCAAGCCCCAGGAGGAAAAAGAGTAATCCTCCCTCCCTGGCCTACCCCCCCAGAGGGCCCCTGCGAGGGGCCCCAAGGGGGTTATGGCCAGGCTATCTGGGGAGCCCCTCGAGTTAAGCCAACCCGGACTTCAGCGCCCAGGTCCTCAAAAAACCTTAAATATCTTAACAAATCTAACCGCGCCTCAAATTCCTCCCCAAACCTTCGCCATAATATTTTGCTTGTTATTAAAAACCTTGATATACTAACAAATATTAATTTGAGCTGACTTTTTTGCCATTTTTTCAGCCCCGATAGAGCCATGGATCGCTTGGAGCCAAGAAAGCATGAGCGCGATATTAACCAGGAAGAAAATTTCCAGCCAGAGCAGTGGGACCAAGCCCCGCGCTCGGGCCCACACCCTCAAGCAAGCCCTGGCCCGTCTGACCCTCAACCAGGCCGGCAAGCTCCTGGGGCCCCAGGGCCTGGCCCTGCTGAAATCCGAGGCCGCCCGGAGTGTGGTTCTGGAGGACGCCCGAATCCTCGCTAGCGAGGAGGAACTTTTTGAGCTGGCCCTGGCGGGGGCGACCCTCTCTTTCCGGCTGACCGGCCCCAAATCGACCCTGACCGCTAGCTGCTCGAGCTGCTCTAGCCGCTCCAAGTTCGCCGCGCTTGACCAACCAGGGCCCCCCACGGGCTGTCTCCATCTGGCCCAGGCTCTCTCGCTGCTCCTTGAGGAAAAGGTAGCTCTGGGCCTCCTACCCCGCCCGACGCCGGTAAATCGTCGGAGCTCCTCCCCCGGGGAACTGACCCAACGAGCCTTAAGCGAGCGACTGGAGCGGGCCCACGCCGAGGGGCTGCTCGTCGTCAGCCAGCCCCCCAAGGGCGTTTGGGGCGATTATCAGGTCGATAACCCCAAAAGCGCTCGGTCTTACCGGGTTTCCCTGCGGGGCTGGGAGCGGGGTCGGGCCTTCTGTCAGTGCCCGGACTTCCGGGTCAACGGCCTGGGAGCTTGCAAACACACCCTGGCGGTAACCCAGTTTCTGGAGAAAAAAGGCCATAACCTCAAAAAAATCTCCCCCTGGGAACCGCGACAGCTGGAGATTTATCTGGACTACGCCGTCGCGCCCCCGGCCTGGCGGATTCTGGCCCCGCTCGCCGCCTCCACCATGACGTTGAGCCTACTTGAGCCTTGGCTGAACCGAGCCAACCCCGCCCCGACGGCCAAATCCCTGGCCCAGGCCCTCCAGACCTTGGAGAGTTTCGGGGAAGAGACGCTCATTTTCCCAGACGCCCTGGAGAGGCTGGAGCGGGCCCTGACCCAGCTGGAGCTGCGGAGCCTGGCCGCCGAGATCCGCCAGGACCCCGCCAATCACCCCCTTCGCCAGAGCCTGTTAAAAATCCCTCTCCGGCCGTTTCAGCTGGACGGGATCGCTTTCGCCGCCGGGGCCGGGCGAGCCATCCTGGCCAACGACTTGGGCCTGGGGGCGATTGTCCAGGGCTTGGGGCTGGCTGAGTTGCTGGCCCAAAAGGTTGGGCTAGAAAAAGTCCTGATCCTCTGCCCGTCCGGGGCCCGGCGGCTCTGGCGAGACGAGATCCGCCGGTCCAGCGACCGCTCTGTCAGCCTCGTCCAAGAGCCCGCCACGAACCACCGAGCTCTGATTTATGGCCAGACCTTTTTCACCATTGACGACTTCGCGAGACTCCGGGAGCGCCAAGAGCAGGCCAGACTGATTGATTGGGATCTGCTCATCCTGGACGAAAGCCAAGAACCCGGGGACCCCGACCTCTACCCGAGCGTGGCCAACCTCAACCGGCGTTTCACTCTGGCTCTCCTGGGCCCGCCACGCCCCGAGGAGGCGCGGGCTCTCCAGAACCTGATGACGACGCTTGAGCCGTCTCTGGTTAGCCAGGGCGGGTTGGCCGCCCCCGCGGAAATCCCGTTGGCCGAAGCCCAGCCCAACCTGGCCCCCCTCTACCTCCGCCGGACTCGCGAGGAAGTTAAATCGGAACTGCCGCCGGTCTCAAGCCTCCCCCTCCCGGTCGCGGCCAACCCCGCGCAATTGGCCCTCCACAATCAGAGCCTCCGGGAAGCCCAACGACTCCTCAAAAAGCCCTTCTGGTCCGAAATGGAGCCGCTCCAGCTGAAAAAACTCCTTTTAACCGCCCGCCAGGCCACGGTCAGCGCCCAAATGGCCCAGGCCGACGCCAACGAGCGGTCGGCGAAACTTTTACTTTACGAAGCCTTGATTACCCGGCTGCTGGCGGAGAAGGACCGAAAAATTTTAGTTGTCTCCGAGTGGCCCGAGGCTCTGAGTCTGGCCCAGGCCCCGCTTCCAACCGCCCTGGGGACCCAGTTCCGCCAGCTCGACGAGGCCCTGGGGGAGAACGAACGTCAAGCCCTCCTGGCGGAGATAAAAGCCAGCCCAGGAGCTCGGGCCCTCTTGGCCAGCCGGGGCGCCTTGGCTGGGTTAGACCTCGCGTTTTTTGACACGGTAGTCGAGCTGGAGCCGGCCTTAAGCCCCAGTCAACCCCTGAAGGGCCAAAATCTGGCTCAACCTTCTTTCATCTTTACGCTCGTAACCCAGGACACCCTGGAGGAAAGGCTCTGGGAGTCGCGGGCAGCCAGCCCGCCCTGGCCTCGGCAAGGCCTCGCCGCCCCAGACGGCCTGGAGATAAGCGGCCCAGAACAAGCCAAACCAGACCTGGTCCCAACCTCAAGCTCCCCGGCGGAGCTGGCGGCTTTAAAAAGCGACCTCAAATACCTGCTGCGAGGCCTACCGGCCGAGGACCAGGGCTGGCGGCCTGACCTCGCCCCACCTCAGAGCGGCCAGGAGCGGCTCCTCCTGGCCGGGCAAAAGTTAAAAACAGCGACCCAAGAGTTTTTCGCGGCTCTGGCGGGCGCTCCCGCCCAGGGGCTGGCCGAGAAAGCCTCGGCTGACCCGGACCCAGAGCCGTGGCGCGGTTTTCTGGAAAAGGACGCCCAAGGTCGGACTCGCCTGGTCCTGCCCTTGGAGGCGGCGGATTTTGAGGAGCGGGCCCTTTTGGCCCTGGCCCGACTTTTTGGGCCCTGGGGCCGCTAAATCGCTGGATCGCCAATTTATTTTTTGGAATTTTAAGCCACGCTGAGGGCCAGGCCAAAACTCTCTTCCGGCCGTTTGGGCCTAATTTCTCAGAGCGAAAAAATAACAATTTTTAAAGAATATTTTTGGTAAAATTTTTAGGGATGGGGAAAAAATTCTTACTAAAATTAAGCTAATTAGGTTTTAAAAATTAAAATATTGATTTATCATGTTTTCTAGACTGATTAACATAATGAATAGCTGATAATAAAAGAAAAAAAATAATTAAAAATCTGAATCGCTCATCTATTGATCATATTAGCATCCTAAAACATTATTTTGATATCAAAAAATTAATTAACATTACTTATATTAACTAAGTATATATTAAATAATTATTAAACAAAAAAATATAAACATGAACAAAAAAAATACTAACCAACTTACCGTTGAATAGTTTATTTAGCTATAAAAAAAGGTGTAATTATTTTTTTTATTAAACAAAATACAGTAGTTAAGTCTAAAATTTTTTCTTGACTTTCTCTCTGAGATAGGTCAGAATATTGACTTTTGGAGAGGCAAGTTATATGTCTTATCTAAGTTTTCAAAATGATAAATCAGGGCGCACTTATATTAATTACGATACTTGTGTCTGGGATAGCAAAACTAAGAAACCGATCAAGACTAAAATATTGATTGGAAAAGTTGATAATAAAACAGGATTACCTGTTTTAAATAAGAAATTTTTCACTTTAACTACTCAAAAAGATAAAATTATTACTTTATTACAAGAAAAATTTCCTTCTTTTTCTTTGAACATTAATAATCCTTCTGAAAATGCAATACAACAATATTATAGCTATTATAACGATGAATGCTCATCAAATAAAATATATACTTCTGTTAATGATTTTTTTGAGGGCACTAAAACCTTTGGCTATATTTATTTTATTCGGCATATTGCCCTACAATTAGATCTTATCAACATTTTAAATTCTTCTATTGGCAATATTTGGCGCCAAATATTCCCATTAGTGTGTAATATTATCTATGCTAATGTTCCTATAATTGATGTGGACGACTGGCTCAATGATCATTATATATATAATTTAGGTAATAGCTTAAAAGGCCAGAGAATCTCTGAACTTCTGGTTAATGGTATTACGGAGGCTGAGAGAAATTTATTTTATAAAAAATGGTATAAATCTATAAAAGATAAAGAATTTATAGCACTTGATACTTCATCAATATCTACCTATTCAGATAATGTTTTAGGTGATGAATATTGTTATAATGAAAATAGAGAAAAGTTACAACAAATTAATGCTTGTTTATTATTTGGTGAGGAGTCACATTTGCCGATTTATCAATCTATTTACCGTGGAAATCTCAAGGACGCTTCAACTTTACGCGCAACACTTGAAGGATTTTCTACAATAGTTGGAGGATTAGATATAAATATTGTAATGGATAAAGGATTTTATAGCACTAAAAATATTGTATATTTAAAAAACTATAACGTTAAATTTATTGTTTCAGTCCCTTTAACCACAAAAAATGCTATTAGTTTGGTTGAAAATTTTCGTCAAATTATAAACGATCCAAATAATTTAATAGAAACCAATTATACACCTATAAGAGGTATTTTTCATCATTGTGAATGGATAAACGGATTAAATGTTAATGCTCATATTTATTATAATCACATTAGTTATCTAAAAATTGAAAAAGAATTATATTCTTTACTTAATGAATTAAAATTTAAATATATTAACATAGATCAAAATATTAAAAAAGATCCTGATTTTTTAAAATATTTTATTCTTAATAATAATTATAATATTAATCATACTAAACATATATCATATAATATTGATTCTATTAAAAAAGCATTATCTTTATCTGGTTGGCTTGTAATTATTACAAACACTAAATATAATACTCAACAAATTTACTCTTCATATCAATTAAAAGATGTTGTAAAAAAGTCTTTTTGGGCGTATAATAATTCTCTAGGCTTAGATAAGTTACAGGTTCATTCTGAAAATAGTTTTAACAATAAACTTTTTATTACTTTCCTAGCTTTAATTGTTGAATCTTATATTCGTAAAATTATGTTAAAAACAAAGTTAAACTATAAATATACTTTTCGTCAATTAATCAAAGAAGTATCTAAAATTAAATGTTTTATTGATAAAAATGGAAATATAGTCACAAAACATTTATCAAATAATCAAAAATTTATTTTTAATCAGTTTAATATTCCTTATCCAAATGAATATTATTCAAAAAATGATAAATGTATAAATAGAGATTAAAAAAATTGTAACTTTTATTTTTCGCATAAATAAATTTTCTGTCCGGAAATTCAGGATACTAGTATCTTCCATAGCCATAGAAGTTATATTGTGTTCATAAAAAAATTATAAATTGTTTAATTTTATTAAAAAAAATTAAATTTTATTCATTAACGAAGGATCTGAAGAAACCTATTACTCGTTACAAATTTCTTTTTTTGATGGACGCATTTGTTTATTCAATATAATCAAAGACCAACTTAATACAGAAGAAAAAATTCATAATTTTAAAAATAGAATTGCTTAATTTTTAAAATACTACAATGATCAGGAAAAAAAATATTCAAAATAAATGATTTAAAAATAAACATTGCCTTATAATAAATAATTAAGATTTAAAAAAATTACTTGTTTATATTTGAAGAAATAAAATTAAATATAGATAAAAGATCTGTTTAATTTTATTTTCAATCTTGAAATACAATTTATAATTCTTTTATATAATTATTATCAATACAATATGGAAGTAGATCATGAATTGGCTATGCTTCCATGGACATATTCAGTCATAATCAGAGCCCCCGACTGAGAAAAATAGCAAATTCTGATAATTATAGTATAATTAAGTTGAAATTTAGTCAATTTTTTTCAGCTGAAATTATAAATACTGATGCTTTAATTTGCTTATTACAATATATTTTTATTGATATTTAAAATATAAAATTAGTAATTATAACTGATTTATAAATTAATATATATTATGTTTAAAAAGACAAAATTAAAATTTTAAATTTTATTCCGTAAATATAAATATGATCGTTCTTTTGACCACGGCCCCGCGAGGGGCCAGGTCAAATTTAAAATGGCTGAAAATTCAGTTGACAATTTAATATTATTTGTTTATAAATACCAAATGCGCCAAGTCCACCGCCCGGCTTATAATTATCATTAATCTTGTACTTTTAAAGCGTATTTCTGATAAACTCAGAAATAATCGCTTTCAAGGTTAGTGAATAGAGTTCCAGCCGGGCCTTGTTTTTTCTCTTACTCTTCTTAAGCCGCCGCCGCGAGCCCCAGGTTACGCGGCCCAGAGCGCGGCGAAGGAAAGGAATGACTTTCAATGTTGAGCAAACTTTCTCTGGCCTTATTCGCGGGCGCCTTTTTCATCGCCCTTTCCGCCGCCAACCTTTTCGCCCAGGCGGCGCCGGCTGACCCGACTCTGACAGAGACGGATATCAAGCTGTTCCTGGATTTCGCCAACGCCGCCTCCCCCGAGGCCCAGGGCAAAGTCCTCGCCTCCAGCGGCAAAAGCCCCACCGAGGGCCCCATGATTATTGGGAAAATCACCACCATCATCGGGATCAGAGCCGCTGGCCTGCCCGCGGAGCAGGAAAAAGCCGCCCTTAGCTCCAACCCCACTTTTAAGTTCAGCGACGCGGAACTGGCCCTGATCAAGGCCCAGGAGGCGGATCTGATCGCGGCCTACAAGAAGCTGACCACCCCCAAGTGACCGAAAACGCTCGCGGAGCGGTTGTTTCGCGGGAATAATCTCTCGGGGAGCCAACCGGCCCCAAAAAAAGCCACCATTCGCGGGTGGCTTTTTTTAGTTTCCCTGGCTCAGGCCCGGAGCCCAGGCGGGAGACTTTTCCGGCCTCAGGTTTCCAGAATCGCCAGACAGCAGAAGGCCAGAATCAGGAAAGCCACCAGAACCCTGACGGTCCGCCAGCCCCGGTAATGGGGGTGGTCTGGGGAAAGCTTGGTGGAATCTGTGTGTAATTGAGCCAAGAGAGTTCCGCCGATCATCAGAAGCGCCCCCAAGACCAGCAAACCAGTCACGGCCTCGCCCAGAAAAATAACCCCGGTGATGGCCGCGACCACGGACTGAGCTTGCATGATCAAGGCGACCAGGGTCGGAGTGGCGGCCCGCCGCTGAGCCAGGGCTTGACAGAGATAAGCCCCGCTGACCGAAAATATTCCCCAGGCCGCGTAAGGCCAGATAAGAGCGAACTGAGCCATGGTTGGCCAGCCGCCGGTGAGCTCGGCGAAGAGAAAGCTGACCAGACAGCCAAACAGGGTTTGGCTGAAAATAAAGAGCCAGGGGCTGACCCGGACGGTGAAAAAGCCCAGGACAAAAACGTGGGTGGCCCAAAAAAGGTCCGACACGATTATATAGGCGTCTCCGCGGTTGAAACTCCCCTCCGAGCCGGGATGGCTGATCAGAAAAAGGCCCAACAGGCTCACGCTCAACCCCACCCAGACCAGCCGGGCCGGAATGATCCCCAGAATCAAGCCAAACATCGGGACCAAGGCCACGTAAAGGCTGTTGAGAAAACCAGCCTTGGTGGCGGTGGTCAGGGCCAGCCCGTAGTTCTGAATCCCATTGCCCACCCCCAGGATGAGCCCGGCCAGAAGCCCACCCCAGAGCCAACAATACTTATGAACCTGGGTAAAATAACTGGCCTGAGCCGAGCGCCGCCCCAATCTCAGGGCCACCGGGGCCAGAGCCAGCCACCCGAACAGGTACCGCAGGCCCGAAAAGCCAAAGGGGCTGATCTGATCCGCCAGGGCGCGCCGATTCAGGGGATAAGAGACCCCCCAGATGATGGCCGCGGTCAGCAACAGGAGTATGGACTTGGTTTTATCTGACATAACGCTTATAATTAAAAAATAATTATCTTTGACTGCTTTAATAAAACAATCATTCATTATTAAAGTTTAGTCCATTATCGCAATGAGGTCAACTCGCTTGGCTCTAGGTCAGCTTAAAGGATCGGTTGAGGGACAGGTCCTCTGGGACTGCGGCCGGAACTTAGGGAAGAGGCGGTAAGCCAAGCTGGCCGTTAAAAGTCTAAACCGAGGGGAAAAACGCCAAATAACCCTCGGCCGCGGTCAGGCTCAACTCCGCTTCCGCCCCCACCGGCCAGGGCCGGTTTTCCTGGCCATGGCCAAAATAAGGGGCCCAGGCCACCGGGCCGGGGCAGCTCTCGGCCAGGCCCAGCAGCAGATTTCGCAAGGCCTTGGTCGCCAGATTGGGGCCAAAATCCCCAAAAACCAGGCCCGCCAGTTTTTCCAACTGGCCACTCAACCGCAGGGTGGTGAGCAAGCGGTCCAGGCGATAAAGATCCTCGCCCTGGTCCTCCAACATCAGGATAGCCCCCGCGCAGTCGGGCCAATAGGGAGTGGGTAGCAGAGCGGCCACCAGGGAAAGGTTACCGCCCAAAAGGCGCCCCCGGGCGCGCCCGAGCTGAAGGCGGGAGGCCTTGCGCAACTTCCAGGGAGGGAGCTCGCCCCGCAGAGCCTGAGTGAGCCTTTTCCTGTGCCCGGGGGACTCTAGATTAATGAGGCACGGGCCGTGCCAACCCCCGACCCCCACAGCGGCCAGGCGAGCCAGATGCAACGCGGTGATATCAGAAAAGCCGATGAGGGGTTTGGGAGGGTAAAGAGGCCACAAGGGCCGAAGATCTCGGAGAAGCCGCATGGAGCCATAACCGCCCCGGATGGCCAATAAAGCCTTAACCTCCGGGTCAGCCATCAAAAGATGCAGCCCCTGGCGCCTTTCCTGGTCCGAACCGGCCAGATAGCCTTGGGGCTTGAGGCGGACCGGGGGCCTTTTGACGCCAAAACCCAGGGGCTCCAAAGCGCGGGTCGCCAAGCTGATCTCCCGCGGCTCAGCCGGGCTGGCCGGGGCGAAAAGCCCCAAAGTGTCCCCGGGGCGCAAAAATAAGCCATAGTCAGACACAATGGCCCCTTGGGCGCTCGCTGGCTCCGGCCAAGACGAAGGGGGGAGGAAAAAAGCCAGACTGGCCCCGCGGCCAGACCAGGTCAGACCAAGCTAAACCAGGCCAGGCCCGGAATAACCGCGGGGAGAAAACTATTTCTTCTTGTGCGGGTACTTGCTTCTCTCGCGGGCCGCCTTCATCCGGGCGGTGGCCCTTTGGAGAGCGGCCTCGGCCCGAACCAGCTCCATCCGCTCCTTTTTGAGGCGCTCCTCTTCCTCTGGGGAAACCTGGACCTTGGCCTCCTGCGGACGGGCGCCCAGAAAGTTCTTGGCGTCCCGCAACCGCTGCTCCGCCCGGCGCTGGGCTCGCTCGGCCCGCTCGGCGTCGATCTCGTCATAACGCTCGGCGCTGTCAGCCAGGATGGTCACTTCCTCCGGCAGCACCTCAACAAAGCCGCCAGTGACCAGAAAAGAGTCCTCCTGGCCAGCCGGATCCCGATACCAAACCCGCCCGGCTTTGAGATCTGTCAGAAACGGCACGTGCCCAGGCAGGGCGGTGAAAGCCCCTTCCGAGCCAATGGCCCCCACAGCCAGGGCTGGCGTTTCCCACAAAAAGCGCTTGTCCGGGGTCACCACAGTCAACTTGAATTCTCTGGCGGACATAATCACGGCCTTTCGTTAAAACCACTATTGGCCCGGTAGGCCTCAACGCTCATCTCGGACCCGGCCTTAAGCGGCGTCCTTGCTGAGACGCTCGGCCTTTTCCTGGACCTCCTCAATGCCGCCAACCATGTGGAAAGCCTGCTCCGGCAAAGCGTCGTGCTTGCCTTCCAGGATCTCCTTGAAACCGCGCACGGTCTCCTCAACCTTGACAAACTTGCCCGGCGAGCCGGTAAAGACCTCAGCCACGAAGAAAGGCTGGGACAAAAAGCGCTGAATCTTTCTGGCCCGGGCCACGGTGAGCTTGTCGTCCTCCGACAGCTCTTCCATACCCAGAATAGCGATGATGTCTTGCAGATCCTTGTACTTCTGCAACGTCTGCTGAACCCGGCGGGCGGTCTGGTAGTGCTCCAGGCCCAGATAAGCCGCGTCCAGAATGCGACTGGTCGAGTCCAGGGGATCGACGGCTGGGTAAATGCCTAACTCGGCGATCTGCCGCGACAAGGTCACCGTGCCGTCCAGGTGGGCGAAAGTGGTGGCCGGAGCCGGGTCAGTCAAGTCATCGGCGGGCACGTAAACACACTGCACCGAGGTGATGGAGCCCTTGTTGGTGGAGGTGATGCGCTCTTGCAACTCACCCAGCTCCGTGGCCAGGGTCGGCTGATAACCCACGGCGGAGGGCATGCGGCCCAGAAGAGCCGAGACTTCGCTGCCGGCCTGAGTGAAACGATAGATGTTATCGACAAACAATAACACGTCCTGGCCTTCCTCATCGCGGAAGTACTCGGCCGCGGTCAGAGCCGTCAAGGCCACCCGCGCCCGAGCTCCCGGCGGCTCGGTCATCTGGCCATAGACCAGGGCGGCCTTGTCAATAACCCCGCTCTCCTTCATCTCGTTGTAAAGGTCCGTGCCCTCGCGAGTGCGCTCCCCGACCCCGCCGAAAACGGAGATGCCACCGTGGTGCATGGCGATGTTGTGGATCATCTCCATCATGATGACCGTCTTGCCCACGCCGGCCCCACCGAACAGGCCCATCTTGCCGCCCCGGGGAAAGGGCACCAGGAGGTCAATGACCTTGACGCCCGTCTCCAGAACCCGCACGGAGGTGTCGAGTTGGGTAAACTCTGGGGAAGGCCGGTGAATGGGATAAAATTTATCGCTCTTAATCTCCCCCAAGCCATCCACCGGGCGACCAACCACGTTCAGAACCCGGCCCAAAGCGCTCGGCCCCACCGGAACCAAAATGGGCTGGCCGGAATCCTTGACCAGCATGCCCCGGGTCAGGCCATCAGTGATGTCCATGGCAATGGTCCGGGCGGTGTTGTCGCCGAGGTGCTGGGCCACTTCCAGAATCAAGTTATCCGGTTGGTCATTGATGGCCGGGTTGGAGATGAGAAGCGCGTTTAAAATCCGCGGCAGCTGACCCTCTGGAAAAGTCACGTCCACCACCGGGCCGATGACCTGTATAACTTTACCCTCGTTCATTTATGCTCCGCCTTTCGTAGGGGAAAACGTCAAAAAAGCCAGCCTCAGCCCCTTAAAGCCTCAGCCCCGTTGACAATGTCCAAAAGCTCGCTCGTCACCGCCGCCTGGCGGGCCTTGTTATAAGCCATGGTCAAGCTCTCAATGATGTCCTTGCAGCTCTTGCTGGCGTTGTCCATGGCCTGCATCCGGGCGGCGTTCTCGCTGGTCACTGACTCCAAAAGGGCCCGGTAGATCAGGATGGTCAGCGATCGGGGGATGAGGCGCGGCAATAAAATTTCCGCCTTGGGCTCGACCAGGTAATCCAGGGCCTCGGGGTTCAGCTCCGAGGGCCCAGCCTTCTGGTCACTCTCCTCCTGGCCCAGAGGGAGAAACCGATCAAACTCCACCCGCAGCCGGCTCAGGGACTGGAAACGCGTGTAGAGAAGCCAGATCTCTTTGTAATTGCCCGCGGAGTAACTCTCAATTAACTCGTTGGCGATCAGCTGGGCGGCCAGATAATCCATCTCGCCCAGAACCCCGACCATGGCCTTATGGATGGTGATCTTGCGACGCAGGTAATAGTCCCTGGCCTTGCGACCGATCAGAAAAAGCTCCGGCTCCAGGCCCTCGTCAATCAGGCGCACAACCGCTTTGTCGAGCGTGGAGAAGATGTTGCTGTTAAAGCTGCCACAAAGGCCCCGGTCCGAGGAGATGGCCAGAATCAGAGCCTTCTGGGAGTCTTCAACCGGGCTCAATAAGGAGCTCGCCTCCACCGGGGAGCGATCGGCGATCTCTTGAATCAGGCGGGCGTGCTCATCCGCGTAGTAACGAAAGCGCTCGGTCCGATTCTGGGTGGCTCTGAGCTTGGCCGCGGCCACCATGTTCATGGCCCGGGTCAGCTTCTGGGTCTGTTTGACCGCCGAAATGTGGCGTTTGATATCCTTCAGGGAGGCCATGAATAACCCCTCTCGTGGGCGTTGGGAAAACCAAGGGCCTTTGGCTTAAAGGGCCGCCAGGCCGAAAAAGCCCTCAGGCCTGGGGCTGATAAATGCCCGCGAACTCGTCCAGGGCCGCCCGGATTTTCTTGTCCAGCTCCTCGGAAATGTCCTTCTTGTCGCGTAGCTCCTCCAACACCGCCTGGTGCCGAGACTCGATAAACTCGAACATCTTGGTCTCGTAGTCCAGAACGGAGCTGACCGGATAACGATCCAGATAGCCGCGGGTCCCGGCGAAGAGGCTCAGGACCTCCTTCTCAGCCGGCATGGGCTGGAACTGGGGTTGCTTCAAAAGCTCCACCATCCGCTGGCCGCGATTGATCTGATTGAGGGTGGCTTTGTCCAGATCTGAGCCAAACTGGGCGAAAGACTCCAGCTCCCGGAACTGGGCCAGATCCAAGCGCAGAGTCCCGGCCACCTTCTTCATGGCCTTGGTCTGGGCCGCCCCGCCAACCCGGCTGACCGAGATGCCCACGTTGATAGCTGGCCGCACCCCAGAGAAAAAGAGGTTAGGCTCCAGGAAGACCTGGCCATCGGTGATGGAGATGACGTTCGTGGGAATGAAGGCCGAGACGTCCCCGGCCTGGGTCTCAATGACCGGCAGAGCCGTGAGGGACCCGGCGCCCAGCTCGTCATTAAGCTTGGCCGCCCTTTCCAACAGTCGGGAGTGATTATAGAAAATGTCCCCTGGATAAGCCTCGCGGCCCGGGGGCCGCCGCAGCAACAGCGACACCTCGCGGTAAGCCACCGCCTGCTTGGAGAGATCGTCGTAAATGATCAGGGCGTGGCGGCCCCGGTCGCGATAATACTCGCCTATCGAGGCCCCGGCGTAAGGGGCGATATATTGGAGCGGGGCCGGGTCAGAGGCGTTGGCGGCCACCACCACGGTGTAATCCAGAGCCCCATGTTTAGCCAGGTTATCGACCACCTGGGCCACGGTGGACTTCTTCTGGCCGATGGCCACGTAAATGCAAACAACGTCCTGGCCCTTCTGGTTGATGATGGCGTCCACGCAGATGGCGGTCTTGCCGATCTGCCGGTCGCCGATGATCAGCTCCCGCTGGCCCCGACCGATGGGAGTCATGGCGTCAATGGCCTTGACCCCGGTGTACATCGGCTCGTGCACGCCCTTGCGGCTGATGATGCCCGGGGCCACCACCTCAATGCGGGCGAACTCCTTGGCGTCAATGGGGCCCTTGCCGTCCAAAGGCTGACCCACCGAGTCGACCACCCGGCCTAACAGGGCGTCCCCAACCGGCACCTGGGCGATGCGACCGGTTCGCTTGACCACGTCGCCTTCCCGGATGTGGGCCGTGTCGCCCAAAACGGCCACGCCCACCTGGTCAGTCTCCAGGTTCAGGACCATGCCCAAGACGCCGCCAGGGAACTCCAGAAGCTCCATGGCCATGGCCTTTTCCACCCCGTAGACCTGAGCCACGCCATCGCCGACGGAAATGACTGTCCCGGTTTCCGCCAGCTCAACCTTTTGGCCGAAGTCCTTTATTTGCGATTTTATGATTTCGCTGATTTCTTCCGCTCTGATGGCCATTTACATTTTCTCCTTAAGAAATCCCCTGAGCTCCCGAAAAACTGGCCTCAACCATAAAGGTCTCTCAGGCCGCCCCCAAAAGCCGACCCAACTGGTCGAGCTTGGTTCTCAGGCTCCCGTCCACCACCAAATCCCCTAACTTGGCGATTAACCCGCCAATTATGGTCGGATCCTCCTTGACCGTCAACTCCACCTGGTGGCCTATAAAGGTCCCCAAAGCGGACTTGATGGCCGCGAGCTGGCTATCGTTCAGGGGACCAGCCGAGGTCACCACGCCGCGGATGAGCCCTTTCCTCTCATCGCCCAGCCGCTGGTAGGCCGCGTTTATCTCCCCCAAAAGACTCAGCCGGCCCCGGGAGCTCAAAAGGCGCAAAAATTTTTCCACTGTGGGCGACAGGGCGGCCTTGGCCAAAACCGCCGTGAGGGCCTGGCCGCGGATCTCCCGGGGATAGGCCAGGGAATAGAGAGCTTCCCCGTCAGGCCCGGCCCCCTGGACACTGGCCCAGAAATCGGCCAACTCCTGGCCATAGCCCTCCCAGGAGCTCTCGTCAATTCCCAGGGAAAAGATCGCCTGGGCGTAACGTTTGGCTAAAGCGCGTCGCATTGGTTATAGCCCCTCCCGCGGGGAAAGGTTAATCCTGACCGGAAAAACCCGCGAAAAAAAACTTAGTGTTTTCTGGCCGGCAGGCGAATGACCCCTTCCATGAACTCATGGCTCAGGCGAGCCTGGTCCTCGGGTTGGATATTCCGCGAGATCAACTCGCCAGCCATCTTAACCACCAGGGCCCCGGTCTCGGCGGCCAACCCCCGCCGGGCCATCAATAGCTCCTGAGCCATGGCCACCTCAGTTTTCTGGATGATCCGCTCGGCCGCCTTCTGGGCCTCGGCGATGATTCGATCGCGCTCCCGGGTCCCATCGCGCTCATACTGCGCCAAAATAGCCTCCCGCTCAGCGGTGAGCTCGGCTAACTGCCGCCGCATGGCCCCATTGCTCTCTTCCAGATTCTTGTTCTGGGTCTCCAGGTACTCCAGGGTCCGGGCGATATTCTCCTGACGGCCCCGGAAAAAGGCCCCCACGGGCTTGCGCAGAAGAAAGAAGAGAATCCCGACGAAGACCACAAAGTTGATAGCTCGCCAAATGAAGTCCCGCCACTGTTTCGGATCGTAACCTATCTTCTCCCCTTCCGCGGCCAAGGCGTCGAACCCCTTCTCCGCGTCCTCCGTGACGAGGGTGTCGAAACTCGGGTCGTCGCCCGCCGCGGCCAAGGCCGGGTCAACGGGGGCGAGCGCCAGGAGGGCTGTCAACAAAAAGGACGCCACCATAAGGGTCAAGATAAAGACCGGGGGCTTAATCATGCTTATTCCTCAAACCTGCCTGGCCCACAAGCGACCTATTTTTCAATTATCGCCACCGGGCCGGCCTGAGCCGAAAACCGGTTTTGGCCAGAAAATTAAAATTTCCACTCAAAATTTTACAATTGCCGCCCTAAAAGCTGGCTGGCCAAACCCGAGGCCAATTTTTTGGTCTCCTCACTTAACTCAACGCGGACCTGAGCCGTTTGCTGAGCCAGGTTGGTCCGGGCCTCCTCCAAGCGGCGGGCTGAGTCGTCATGGGCGGTGGTCAGGATTTCCCTCTCCCGCTCCTGGCCGACCGCCTTCAGGCCGTTCATGGTCTCCAGACCATGAGAGAGAGCCTCGGCCCGACGGCGGGTCATTTCCTCCTCGCCATCCTCAAGCTGCTTTTTGGCCACGTCGGCCAACTGGCGAAAGCTCTCGAAAAGAGTTTCCCTTTCCTGAAGGATCTTGCGCAGGGGCTTGAAAAGAAACAAATTCAAAACCAGCGTCAGGACCAGAAAGTTGAGAATTTGAATAAAAAGCGAGATGTCCAAGGACACACTGACCATAATATTGACCTCAAACGCCCGGCCCGTCCGAACTGGGCTGTTTTGGCTAATAAACGTTTTAACTGACCGCGCTCGCTCCCCCTGGCCTCTTGGGCCATTGTATCTGGCTGGATTATTTCGGGGATTATATCTTTTTTATTATTGGAAGATCAAGGGGAGCCGAGGGAACGGGAGCGGGCCTTAAATTCAATTAATTTTCGGGAATATATAGGTATAATATTCAGTATAATTTATAATATCAAATATTATAGATATAATAAAAAATAAATACAATTTTTAGATTTAATAACTATAAATTATTTGAATAAATTAATATTACTAAAATAAAATATATATTAATTAGCCTGTTAATATACATTAGTAAAAAAAATCAAATTATATATATTAACAGGCTACAAAAAGATTGATTAAAGGGCCTTAAAATGAAATTCCGATTCCTAACTGAGCGCTATGAGCTTTATAGGAACTCCTGGTTTCGAACTCATAATCTGTGAAAAGGTCAATACTGTCGGTTATCTGAGCTTTCAAACCAGCCCCAACCACCAATCGATTCTTGCCGCTATCAACGCCCCGGATCTTGAATAAGTCGTTCGAGCCGACAAAACCAACCCGCAGGTCGCGATCAGGTTTGTTGGCCACAAATATACCTTGAATTTTAAGTTCTGGAGTTAAAATAACGCCACTATCGGTCTGAAAATTACCCTTGATCTTTAATTTTACTGGAATTTCCAGATAGTTAACCTTAATGTCATCAAACCAATTAGCTAAAACTAAGTCGTTAGGATTTGAATTTATGCGTTCTTTCCATCCATCATGTTTTACATGAACATAATTAAATCCTACACTTGGTAAAAAAGAAATACTATCAGTTATTTTAGCATTGTAACCAAAGTCAAGTCCAATCTGGAAGCTGTCACTATCAAAATTGGCTGTTTTACGTCCCCCCAGGACTTGCTTGGAGTCAAAATCGTTATCAGTAAATCCAATTCCAATAGTACCATCCAGAAACAGACCGTTAGAAAATTCGTAAGACCCATAACCTCCAAAACTGATCGTCTTAACATCAATGGAGGACAAACCATCGTTATTTTTGAGTTTACCAGATGACCAGGCCAAGTTAACGCCCAAAGTCAAGCCAGGCGCGCTAGCGATCTCCCGATCATAACCCAAGACAATCCCGCCAACATCATATTTATAGCCAAAAATGTTATCTGTATTTTTTTGTCTCCCCCAGGACCCAAAACCAGAGACCCAGGCTCTATTTAAATAATCCAGATTACCTGATGATGGAGCGTGTTGATGATTTGAATGGATATTTAAAAATCTATCACTGATTATAGAATTTATATTGTTTATAGTGTTAGAAGCAATATTTAATATCATTAAGGCTTCTTCGCCAATTATCTGCTTAAAGGCGAGGTCAGCCCTGGAGTCGCCACTGACCGCCAAAGCATAAACTTTTTGATAATATTGACCTAATTTACTTTTAAGTATAGCTGGAGTATTGGTTGATTTGACAAGACGCACAATAACTGAGCCAGAGTTTAAATAATTCTCAGGTAGCTCCAATTCACCAGGTTTGGCGGAATTGGCGGAATTGGCCGAATTGGCCGAATTAGCGGGATTAGCGGGATTAGCGGGATTAGCGGGATTGGCGATGACACCCAGAGAATCATCAATACTTACTTCGCCAACCACAAGGCTAGCCCCCTCTCGCCTGATCTCGTGGAGCGCGCTTGTGGGCAGGATATCATCGTCATAGTAAGAGGTAGCTGTAAAAAAAGGCTCTCCTTGAGAATTGAATAGCTCTGCCGGTATTTCAACAATTGAGCCTTCCTGAATATGAGCTGTCCCAGAAACAGTAAGCAAACCTATGCCACTTGCGTCAACACCAACCTGATAAGTACCGCCTTTCATAAAATAAAAGTCGCCATCAACTTTTAATTGACCTTGTGGAGCTATCTTTATCAGTCCAGTTGAGCCAAGAAAAACTCTTCTATCAACAGTGACAAGGCTAGATGGGCCTATGTCCAGAATTCCCCCACCAGCCTTGGTAATATACTCTAAAGAAGCAATAGTCGAACCAGCAGCCGAAGTACTTAAATCGGGCAAATCACCAGAATTATAAGTCCCTAAATACAATAATCCTTCTCCATATCCATAAGTATTCTGATTATTTGAATTATTACTATCTATAATTTTAATATTAAGCGTTGAATTTTTTTCAACAACTAACTGCCCCTGATTGGCCAGCCCCAACCCAAAACCAGCCGTAATCGTCGCGAGCCCTGAAGGATTATTATCAGCTAAAATCCGCAAAATCGCCGGTGTGGGAGTGGAGGTACCGCCCTGATTCTCAAAACCTAACTTCACCTGGCCGTGACTCGAAATTCCGGCATTAATAGCGCTACCCGGAGCCATGGTGAAGGTTGTCGAATGGCCGTTGTAACCATCTATCTCAATGTTTCCAGCGGCAAATATCTTATCTTTCGCTAAATTGGCTTTAATATCTGTTAAATAGAATGAAGATGGTAGGTTGATGCCATGGAAAAATTTCGCCTTAGTTGTAATATCAACATCGCCATTAAAATTGATTATTCCACTACGGAAAGACGCGCCTTGTTTAACGGTTAATTTGCCAAAATTAAAAGCATTGTTACTTGACACGCCAAGTAACTCAAACGAACCTCCAAAAGTCAGTTGGCTTCTGGGATCTAAGTTGATGGTAGCAAACTCAAAATTTCCGTTTTGATGAACATTGACAGAACTGTTTGGCATCATTTTTAGACTACCATATTTAATATAGAAATTTTGACTTATTTTACCTTCAGCATCTACTGTTATAGCTGCATTATTTAATATATAAACATCCTCCTCATATGAAAAAAAGTCTCTAATTATTGTTCCATCATCTAACTCTTTAGCAAAAATAGGGTGTGAAGCCAAAATAATATTTAAAATTAGCAAAAAAATAAAATAAATAAAATGTTTTATAATATACATTTATATCCTCCTAAGTAAGCGCAAATTAGTAAATATAATTTTTAAATATTATAAATAACTACTAAAATTTTTATCCACCACGAAGAATTATTAAATTCGCCGAAATAATTTTTTGCTTGATAAACTTAATTTGATTATTTAAAGTGAAAATTATAAAACTAAATAAAAAAATATTTATTTCTCTATATATATAATAAAAAATTAATATATAAATAAATGCTGATATTAATAACTGTGAAAATAAACAACAACTATTATTAAATATTGAAAAAATATTTTGGCCCGTACAAATCATGAAAATTTCCCAATAGTTGACTTCCGGGCCAATAGGCAACCCAAGATCCAATGTAATAAAATTTTGCAACAGACAGCTAGTTAATCATAAAAAAACATATTAAATATTACAAAAATTTAAAATAACAATAGTGAATATAAAAAAATAAATACAGTGATATTTTCCTAACCAGTTAAAATATATTTCCTCTGGCAACAGCTTCTGATGGTCACGGTCTAGTCGCCGTCGCCGGTTTTCCCTTTATGTTTGGCCCCGCCCGACAATTCAGAGCCAATTATGTCTCCTCATCAATGTTTTCAAGCCATAATTTCGCGCGAATTTGCCGACAAAAATTGTTCCAATAATCCTAACAACTACCAGATTCAAATCAGGTCGATGATCATATTTATGGCCTCGCGCCTAGGTGTTCTCCGTCTTCACATTCGAAATAAAGACTTGTTGAGTCAAAGAACACAAGCTCTAATTGGGTTAGTAGGTCCTTCCAGCGATTTATAATTTCTTGCGCGACAGATCCTTGACGCGCCTTGCGCTTTTGACCCTTTTAGGTTCCTTGACAGAATTTTTGCTGGTCGCCTTATCTTTTTTCCTCGCTCTTATTCGTCCCAGCTCGGCCATTTAAGGCCTTTTTCACGCCAGCCGACTCGGCCTCGGTCTCCTCTGGCTTAATCCCGTCCACCCCAAGTCTCGTCTGTGGTCCCCCTAGCTTCCGCCGCTTCGGCCTCGATCATTTCCCAAATAAACTCAAACTTTTCAGCCGTTTTTTCCAACGGCTGACCAATCCATTTCCTAATCACGATATAGATGATGGAGCTTTTCTTCCTACGCTCCACCAAATTTGGCTGGTATCAAACC
>JAISMU010000175.1 GCA_031276635.1 Deltaproteobacteria bacterium
GATTTTAGCAAAACAGCGACATCAAACATAAGGCGGTCTTACTATCCTTCTGCCATAAAAAATTGGTAGCCAGCGAATACTTGCGGGTCAGGTTAGCCACCAACATAATCTGTCACTTACTCAAATTTATTGTTTCAGCCTTTCAAGTGCCTTTTGCGCCCCTAAGTGCCCTTGCTCAGCGGCTAGGCGAAACCATTTAACCGCCTCAACCGGATCTTTGGCAACTCCTACTCCTTTAGCAAACTTAATCCCAAGAATAAACTTCGCCTTGGAACCTCCTTGTTCAGCTAGCAGGCGATACCATTTAGCCGCCTCAGGTAGGTCTTCGGTTACTCCTTCCCCTCTATCGTACTTTCTTCCAAGAGCATATTGAGATTCAACGTGTCCTTATTCGGCGGCAAGACGATACCACTTGACCGCTTCAACTGGATCTTCGACTACTCCTAAACCTAAGTCGTAATCACCCCCTAAAAAATATTGAGCCTCAGCGTGACCTTGTTCGGCGGCAAGACGAAACCACTATAAATTGAGCCTCAGGGTCCCCTTTTTCCGCGGCCGGGCTATACAATTTAAAAACCTCAATTCTTACAAACTCCAATTCAGCGAGAAAAAATGATTGTTCATTAGCCAGGCGATACAACTTAACAGCCTCTGAGGCCAACATCACCATCTGCGCCGACAATGATCGCTCCTTAACGGAAGAGCGAAATAATGTTGGGATTGAGAAGGGTAGCGAGGCCGCTAAGGCCATTGGGGCCAATTTGGCTTACCCAAAATTCACGGATGACGAGGTGAAAAAAGGGCTGACTGATTTTAACGATCTGGTCGTCTCGAAGGGTCCAGAGAAGGGCTTCGAGGAGATTAAACAGATCGTTTCCTCCGCCGAAAAAGAGGCGAGATTCGGTCTGGGGCCGAAGTTGTTTGTTGAGCAGGCCCCGCTGGCTAAAAAAACTTCCATATGGCGTTAGGCGGCAAAAGGTTTATGACTATAACCAAGATCATTTTCTTGTCTCTAATATTCGCAAATTGCGTTTTACAAACAAGATTACAAGCTGATATCTTTGATGGCCCCTCGTCAAAATTTAACCTGCCAAAAAATTTGCTTATTGCGATTTCAAAAGTTGAGAGCGATTTAAATCCTTGGCCATTGAACATTGAGGGTAAAAGTTATTATTTTGACTACCGGGATGACGCTATCTATTGGGCCAATAATGCTTTCAATTCAGGCCGATCCTTTGATTTAGGCCTTATGCAAATAAACTCATATTGGCTCAAAAAATTTAGAGTTTCCCCTGAGGCCGCCTTGGATCCCTTGGCCAATATCTATTTTGGCGGTTGGATTCTTAATCAAGAGTATAAGAGGTTAGGGGATATAAAAAAGGCGATTGGCTCGTATCACTCTCCCTCGCCCGATAAGGCCAATAACTACGTCCGGGTGGTTTTAGACGCCTTGGAAAAACAAGGGCCCGCCCTTGATTACCCCAGCTATTCTTCCTTTGGAGTGGACGAAATCAACTGGAAGCCAGAGTCAAGCTTTAATTCCGAAAACCCCCAAAATTCCCCCATGTTAGTTCTTAGCTCTTCCTCCGTTCTGGCTTCCAGGCTCTCTATGAAAATAACTCCCAATAACCCATCTATGAAGGTGTTTTTAAAACAACCCTCTAAGGACAAAAAATAATGAAGCTTTTAATCGTAGAGTCGCCTGGCAAAGTCAAAAAAAGTCAAGATTTTTTGGGTAATGATTGGAAGGTCGCGGCCAGTGTCGGTCACGTCCGGGATTTGTCCGTGAAGGATATTGGCGTCTACCCCCCGGATTTTAAGCCCAAATACATCCAAACTGACCGGGGAAAAAAGGTCATCGCGGACCTGAAACAATTGGTGGCCAAGTCTCAGGCGGTCTGCCTGGCCACTGACCTGGACCGCGAGGGCGAGGCCATCGCCTGGCATCTCCAGGAAGCCTTAAGCCTGACCAATCCGGACCGGGTCACTTACACGGAAATAACCGAAAAAGCGGTTAACCAGGCTCTGGCCGCCCCGCGAAAAATTGACCTGAACCTGGTCAGGGCCCAGGAAGGGCGCCGCGTCCTGGATCGGCTGGTTGGCTACAAGATTTCCCCGGTTTTGGGGAGCGTCGCCGGCAAAATCCTCTCCGCCGGACGAGTCCAGACGCCCACGGTTCGGCTGGTTGTTGAGCGAGAGGAAGCCATCAAAAACTTCCAGCAAACCACTCACTTTGGCGTGGAACTCCTCTTCAACTCTTCTGACCAGGCGGGCCAGCCTGGCTGGAAGGCGGTTTGGAACCTTAAAAACTGGCTGCCAGAGGGCGAGGAATATTTTCTGGACCAGGCGGTGGCCAAAAAGATTTCTGAGCTCAAGGCCTTAACTGTTGACTCTTACGCGGAAGGCGAGGCCAAACAAGCCCCGCCCGCGCCGTTCACCACCTCGACCCTCCAGCAGGCCGCCAGTAACGCCTTAAAAATTGATCCAAAAGAGACCATGGAACTGGCTCAGAAGCTTTACGAGGCCGGGCATATCACCTACATGCGGACCGATAGCCCGAACCTGTCAGAGGAAGCCATCGCGGACATCCGGGCCCTGGCCACAAAAAACGACTGGCCTTTGCCCGCCAAGCCCCGCGCCTGGAAGTCGAAGGAAGGGGCCCAAGAAGCCCACGAGGCCATCAGGCCAACTCATTTTGAGGTTGAAGCGGCTGGAGACTCTGACAAAGAGGCCGCTCTTTATAAATTAATCAGGATCCGGGCCCTGGCCTGTCAACTGGAGGACGCGGTCTTCTCGACCATCAAGGCTGTTCTAAAAGCCGAGCTGGATGGGAAAGAGGCCCTGTTTGACGCCACAGGCAGAAAAATCAAGAGCCCTGGCTGGAAAGTGGTCCTGGCCGATGACCAGGCCGCCGCCGATGAGCCGAATGAGCGAGACCAGGAAGAGCTCAATAACCCCATCCCTCAGCTTCAGGAAGGCTCCCAGGTCCACCCAGCCTCGGGACAGGTCAAGACCAAGAAGACCAAGCCGCCGGCAGGTTTACCCAGGCTTACTTGATCTGGGAATTGGAAAAGCGGGGGATCGGTCGACCGTCCACCTACGCCGCCATCATGGACAACATTGTGACCAGGGGCTACATCACGCCGAACGCAAGAGGCAACTGGAGGCCTCGGGGCTGGGAATGGAGCTGATAGCTCTCCTGAAAGACGGCTTCGGGTTTATCGAGTATGAGTACACGAAGAATCTGGAGGATAAATTAGACGAGATAGCCGAAGGGAAGGCCGATTACCTGTCTTTGGTCAA
>JAISMU010000185.1 GCA_031276635.1 Deltaproteobacteria bacterium
GAAGCTTAGTCAACAACCTTTCGCTTGTGAAGAAGATGCCCAAAGTGAGGCTGAAAGATGGATAAAAAAACAGCCTCTACTAAAGTTCGACTTTCAGAGTATTGAATCCAGAGAAGGCCCTGTTTCTGGAAAAAGGGGCCGTCCTAAAAAGGACGAAGTCAGGGTCCTATCCAAAAAATATTTTATTGTCGCCGACATCATTTTAAATGATGAGGCTGTCGCAAGGGAGCGGAGGTCTTTAGGCCGCTTTATCTTAGCTACGAACGACCTAAGCATTTCGCCTGAAAACATTCTTAAATGGTACAAAGAGCAGAGTCAAGTAGAGAGAGGGTTTCGTTTCTTAAAAAGCAGTGATTTCCGAATTTCAGAGATTTTTTTAAAAAATCCTCGTCGAATTCAAGGCCTTTGTTGTTTAATGGGGATGTTACTTCTTATATATATAGTACTACAAATTAAATTACACATTGGATTGAAAAAAATAATGAAAATTTTCTTTTACAGTCAAAAAAATTAACTAAAAAGCCTACTTTATCTGTTGTTTTATATGAATTAAAAAAATTATCTTCTATATTACATTATAATTCTGATTTAAATAAGTTTAAAATAGATAATCGGCTTGATTGGGGAGAATTACATCAATGTAAAATTATTCTTGAAGCTTTAGGCAAGCCATATATTGATTTATATTCACAAGAAGGAGAAATTATTAACCCAAATGCTATTGCTTGGTGGCGTAAACATATTTCACTAAGAAAAAATATTAAAAAAAAATAATATATATTTAATAATTGCGGCACAATAAATATTTTTTTGCAAGTAATTACTTTGTTAATTTAGGAGGTGATTTTATTTATGACTAATTAAAATAATTAAAGTAAAATTATAATAAAATAAAATTATTTTTAAAATTAAAAATCAACAGGACCGTCTGCGGAATCACGGATTAATATATTTAAATTATAATTTTTTATATTTACCTTTTTTAAAGAGAGAGATAAACAAATTTTCCATACAGTACACTAGGGCCTATTTTTTAAAATAAAACATTGATAATCCCATAGTTTTAAAAATACTTGCTAGAGATCGGCTAAAAGACGGCAAAATCATAACTTAACGGGACTGCGGGCTCTTCTCAAAAGAGGAAAACTGATATAAACTGGGGATTACCTTATGGAGAGAAATCATTCATCTGGGCCACCCAGCCCGAATGAGGAGAGGCCGTGTTTGAGGTTCGCCGGGCCCGGGTTGACGATGTCCCGGACATTTATCAATTGTTAAGGCTGCTGGCCCAGCAGGGCCTGCTGCTGCCCCGGAGCTACTCCAATCTCTATGAGATGGTCCAGACCCTTTACGTGGCCAGGGACTCGGCCAACCCGGAAATTTTAGGAGGCGTGGCTTCTTTGCAGGTGGCGTGGGAGGATTTGGCCGAGGTCCGCTCGCTGGCCGTGCCGGAGCGGTTTCGCGGGCTCGGCCTGGGCCGGGATCTGACCTTGGCCCTGGAGGAGGACGCCCGAGCCTTGCGGATAAAAAAGATGTTCGTGTTGACCTATGTCCCGCAATTTTTCCAGAAGTTGGGCTATCGCGAGGTCTCCCTGGACACGCTGCCCCAGAAAATCTGGTCAGTGTGTTTTAATTGCGTCCATTACCCTAATTGCCAGGAAATCGCCCTGGTCAAGGATTTTCCCGCCGTTTGACCGCCTCGCTCGCTTCTTCGGGCTGGTATCCGCCATTTTTTTTCGCGTCGCCTGGATTATTGACCTCTCTTGAGCGTCTGAAGCGTTTGCTCGGCTCATTCCACTCGAGTCAGGGGCCTGGAGCCTGAGGAGTCAGAGTCGCTTGGCCCTTAATTTTTTTAGCCCGGGCGGCTGGCGACCTCGCGAGCCGGCTCGGGCTGGCTGGCCCTCTTAAAACCTGGCCCGCTTAAAACAAAGTTCGGTCGTCCCGGGGGCCCAGCTTTTCCATTTCCGCGATGGTCGGGAGCGATTTCAGGTCCGAGAGCCCGTAGGTTTCCAGGAATTTAGGGGTGGTTCCGTAGAGCATGGGATGGCCGGGGAGACTGTCATCGCGCTTGACCACGCGGATCAGGTTTTTTTCCAAGAGGGTGCGCAGAACCCCCCCGGAATCCACGCCGCGGATTTTTTCCACCTCGGCCCGGAGAACGGGCTGGCGGTAGGCGATGACGGCCAGGGTCTCGGTGGCTGAGCGGGACAGGGTCTGGGGGGATTTTTTCTTGAGCCGCAAGACGTAGGGGGCCAGGTCCGGCTTGGTGCGAAACTGGTAGCCGCCGGCCACCAGGCTCAGGGAAAAGGCCCGGCTCATGTCCGCGTACTCGTTGATCAAGCCCTCGACCTCCCGCTCAACGCTTTCGCGACTGACCTTTTCCTCCAGGGCCTCGACCAGCTTGTCCAGGCTCAGGGGGCCATCCGCCACAAATAAAAGTCCCTCAACAATGGTTTTTAACGGCAGCATTTGGCGATGATTCCGAAATTCCTCTTGGGTTGCGAGTTAGGGCGATAATTAGCGGTAATCCAGCTCCCCGGGGTCCAGGTCCTGGGCCCCGGGGTCAGCCAGCCACAGTCTGGGGCCGGAGAAATCCGTCTCGGTCTGTTGGTAGAGGCGCAGGAAACCGACGCGGGCCAGCTCCAGGATGGCCAGAAAGCTCAGGGCCAGCTCCAGGGTGTTCTGGGATCGTTTGGCCAGCTCCTGAAAATGGGCGCTTTTGACTTCTAAGAGAAAAGAGCGGATTTCGGCCAGTTTCTGGCCAATGGTCTTGGTTTCCACCAGAAACTTGAGCCCCGTCTTCTCCTCTTTGTCATGGCGGGTGGCCAACTCCCGCCAGGCCTCGATGAGCTCAAACAGGGTGGCTTGAATGTGGTCGTCAAAGCTGATGGCCTCAGTCGTCTCCAGCTCGCCCCGGGTAAAGACATCCCGGTCCAGTACCGGTCGCTCGTCTAGGAGTTTGGCCGCGTCGCGGAGGGTGGAGTATTCCAGCAGGGGCCGGGTCAGCTCCAACCGGGGATCCTCGACGGGCTCATCGTCCTCCAGCCGCGGCAAAAGAAGCCGGCTTTTGATGTTGGTCAGGGTCGCGGCCATGACCAGAAAGTCCCCGGCCACGTCCAGGCTCAGGCTTTCCAGCAGATCCAGGTATTCCAGGTATTGGCTGGTGATGGTGGACATGGGGATGTCGTTGATGTCGATCTTGTTCTTATCGATCAGATGCAACAACAAGTCCAGGGGGCCCTCGTATTGGCCCTCGGCGATATCCAATTTTATGGTTAAGCTTTCCAGCATGGGTTAGGCCAAAAGTAAATTGTTGAAAAAACCGATGAGGGGGCCGATGATTTTGCCGATGGCCCCGGTGGCCATCAGGATGATCAGGCCGATGAGGAAAACCAGTCGCAGTCGTTGCATTTCCCAGGCCAGGCGGGGGGGCAGGAAATAGGCCAGGATACTAAAGCCGTCCAGGGGTGGCATCGGAATGAGGTTGAAAATGGCCAGGCCCAGGTTAATTAAATAACCGTAAAGGCACATGTTGAAGAGAGGCGACCCGATGGAAAACGGCAGCCAGCTCAAGAAGCCCTCAATCAGGCCAAAGCGAAACCCCAGGGCCAGAATCACGGCCACGGCCAGGTTGGCCGCCGGGCCGGCCACGGAGACCAGGGACATGTCCTTGGCCGGATTACGAAAGTTGCGTGGGTCCACGGGCACGGGCTTGGCCCAGCCGATGAAATTGGTCACCAGCAAAATCAGGGTTCCGAAAAAGTCCAGGTGGCAGAAGGGGTTGAGGGACAGTCGCCCGGCCTGTTTCGCGGTGTCGTCGCCCAGGCGGTGGGCCATCCAGGCGTGAGCGTACTCATGGATGGTCAACCCGAAAAGGAGAAATGGGACGATTAAAACCAGCTTTTGTGGATTGGTTCCAAACATATAAGGTTACTCAGCGAAAACCTCGAGCCTCGGTCGAGGGAAAGGGCGCGCTCGCCCGGGATTGGCGCGTTTTAGCGATAAATTGACAATTTGGCCCAAGGGCTGGCCTGGCTGAAAATAAACTCTCGCTGGCTCCCCGGCCCGGCTGGGCCCGATAAACAGGAGTCGATAACCAGGAGCCTGAAACCAGGCGTCAGGAGTTTTCCTCAATGAAAGCCCCGGAGGTGGAAAAAGGCCCGGGTCCCTGGTTTTGGCGAGCGCCGGGAGGCGGTCTCCTGTTGGCGGGGAGCTGGTCTTGTATACCATATAGGGAGTAATTTGGCAAAAAAACTCCTAATCTTGTTTATAGCCGGGCTTGAGCGGCCATATTCCTGGGGTTCTCGGCTTCGAGGGCCTGCCCTTGAAGTCAGCCGGAAAGTGGAACGAGCGTCAAGGATAATCAGCCCGCGGCGTGAGGTTTTAGCCAGCGGGCTTTCCCTCTGGGTTGACCGGAGGATTTTCGGGGCCGTGGGCTATTTTTTTCGGTTTGGCTGAAAATATGTTATTATAATTTAAAATTGGGGGTTTTTTCTGGTGTCAGGGGAAAAAACAGTATTTATTCAGGATTTGGTTGAAGGGCAATCAGCGACCAGGATTCCTTTTCTGGTCAGAAGTTGCCTTAGGCAGGTCACCAGCAAGGGACAACCTTATCTGAAGCTTTCCCTGGTCGATCGGACCGGGCAGATTGAGGGGGTGGCCTGGGAAAATCCAGACCAGTTGAAACTCAGTTTGCTGGATGGCTCTCTGGCCGCGGTCACCTTCCGGGTCGGCTCTTACAATAACTCCTTGCAGCTGACCGTGAGCTCAGCCAAATCCCTCGATTGGGCCGATTATGATCTCGGGGATTTTGTCACCGCCTCCCGGCGCTCCCGCGAGGAGATGGAGCGGGAGCTGCGGGAGATCATCAAAGGTCTTCAGGATCCTCATTATCGGTCCCTGGTGGACGCGGCCCTGGCCCATCCCAAAACTCGCGACTTCTGGACTATCCCGGCCGCCAAAGCTTTTCATCACGCTTACCAGCGCGGCCTTTTGGAGCATACCCTGTCGGTGGCGCAATTGGCCGTCCTGGTCGCCCGGCATTATGGTCAGGTTTTAAATGGGGATCTGCTGGTGGCTGGGGCCATCCTACATGACGTGGGCAAATGTTGGGAGTTTACCCCTGGCCCGGTCACCGACTACTCCACTTCCGGGCGCCTCTTGGGCCATCTGCATATGGGGGCCATGTTCCTGGGGGAGGTGGCCGCCGGGCTTTCGGATTTTCCCGAGGATAAGCTCCTTTTGTTGCGGCATCTTCTGGTCAGCCATCATGGCGTGCCGGAGTTTGGCTCGTGCCCGGTTCCCCAGATCCTGGAGGGCATAGCCTTGCACCAGTTGGATGATCTGGATGGCAAGTTGAACGGGGTCGGGGCTTTTATTCAGCGGGACTTGCGGGCGCAGAACAAATCCAGCGGTTGGACTGTCCTTAACCGGCTTTTAAACAACTATTTCCTGGCCTCCCCCGGGGTTCCCCTGTGGGGGGAGGGGCCGACCGCGGCTGACGAGGGCCTGGTTGTTCCCGAGCCCGCGAGTTACGCCCAGACCGGGCCGCCAGTTGACTCAGGGCCCGTTTCCGCGCCCGCGGCTTTTCCGCGACCCGAGCCCCCGAGTTACGCCCAGCCCGGGCCGCCAGTTGACTCAGGGCCCGTTTCCGCGCCCGCGTCTTTTCCGCGACCCGCGTCCCCGAGTTACGCCCAGACCGGGCCATTCGCCGATTTCCGGCCAACGCCTGTTCGAGAGTACCCTTGGGAGGGCGCCTGGAGCGAGCCAGACCCCCTCGACCAGGATTTCTCGACCCCGGCCTCGCCTGAGGCTCTGGCGGACCAGGTTAAGGCCACTCCAGCCGTTCCGGCTCGCGAACCCAAGCCTGAGCCGGGCCCTAAAGCTAACTCGCCGGGGCCAGGGAAGGGCTCGCTTTTCTGATGGCCTGGAGCTTGATCGGGTTGGCGGAGCTCAAGGCCACCTTGGGGCGGATTATCCAAAGCGGTCGCTTTCCTCACGCCTTGCTTTTAACTGGCCCCCCCCAGGGAGGAAAGTTTACCCTGGCCAAGGATCTGGCCATGGCTTTAAATTGCCTGGAGCCTGGCCCGGACACCGCCCCTTGTGGCCAATGTCTGAGCTGCCGGAAGATTATCGCGGGCAATCACCCGGATTTTCTGGTCTGTCAGCCTAAGGGGGCGGGGCAGATCATCACCATTGACGACATCCGGGAGTTGCGCCAGAGCCTGGGTTATCGGCCCTTTGAGGGCCGCTTTCGGGTGGTCATCATCCGGGAGGCGGACCGCTTTCAGGAAACCGGCGGGAGTTCGCTTTTGAAAACCCTGGAGGAGCCGGGCCCGGCCACTGTTCTGATTCTGACGGCCATCTCCGAGTCGCGGGTCATGACCACCCTGGTTTCCCGCTGCGTCCGATTGCGGGTCCCACCGTTGCCGCGGGCCGAGATTCTGGCGGCCTTGAAAGAGAAGAGATCCTTGTCCGGGCCGCGGGCCGAGTTGTTGGCCGGGCTGTCTGGGGGGGCTCTGGGGGCGGCCTTGGGTCTGGACGAGGAGCAGGCGTGGGAGCGCTGGGTCCAGCTCGATCGACTTTGGGGCCTGGGCTTGGATGGCTCCGTGGCTGGTCTGCGGGCGGTCTCTGAGTGGCAGGCGGAGTTTAGCGCGGAGACTGACCGGCTCAAGAAGTTGGACACGGCCGACGCCAAAAAGTCGGAGTCAGAGGGGGAAGAGGAGATCGCGGGTGGTCGGCGGCGGGCTTTTTTTAATAGCCTCATCACCTACCTCCGGCTGTGGTGGCGGGACACCCTGGTTATGGCCAGTCTCGGGGACCGCAAACGCATGGCTGGCCCCCCGCCCACCCCGGCCCAACGCAAGTGGGCTCAGAGCCTGGGGCGGGGGGATTTTGATTTTTATTTTCAGGCCATTGATTTATTGGAGGACAGTCTTAATCGTCAGATCCGCCAGGATCTGGCCATAGCCAATTATTGGCTGAGCGTTTTGACTCGGCCGAGAAAAAGTCCAGTCAAGTGACCCCTTGGCCAGTCGAGGCCCGCGGAAGCAGGTAGGGGGACGGGAGCCACCATGGGAGAAAACGTTTTTGGGTCAAGCCACGGCCCGCCCGCCCGGGCCAAGGACGCCTCGACCAAGCGTGGCCATAAAATCAAATGGGAGGAAGAGCCCCAGAGCCCCCGAACCCTGCCCTGCAAAAGGACCGTGCATATCCGGGTCCGTTTCGGGGGGCAGATCCAGGCTTATGAGGCCGGGGACTTGGAGTTGGACATTGGCGATTGGGTGGTTGTCAGGCAAGGCGAGATCACCCGGTTGGGCCTGGTGACCACCAAGCCCATTATTTGGCCGGCCAACCAAGGCCAGAAGAAGATTTTGCTGGCCGAGGATCGCCAGATCCTGCGGCTGGCCACCTCCGAGGATCTGACCAAGCAGGCCGAAAATCAGCTCAAGGAGCGCGACGACTACGCCTATTGCCAAAGCTGCGTCAATCACCTGGGCTTGTCGATGAAACTGGTGGCGGTGGAGATAACCCTGGACAATTACAAGACCATCTTCTATTACACGGCTGAGGAGAGGGTGGACTTTCGGCAGTTGGTCCGCGAGCTGGTCAGTCGGTTTCGGACGCGCATTGAGATGCGCCAGATTGGGGTGAGACTGGAGGCCTTGAAGTTGGGGGGGCTGGGTTTGTGCGGTCGGTGTTTCTGCTGCTCCAGCTTTTTAAGCAACTTCTGCCAGGTCTCGGTCAAGATGGCCAAGGAGCAGCGTCTGTCCCTGAACACGGCCAAGATTTCCGGGGTTTGCGGTCGCCTGATGTGTTGCCTTTCTTTTGAGAATTACGCCCGCAACGTCAAAGCCCAAGCCGGGGCCAGGGCGACCGAGGATAAGACCTCGGGCCCGCTCTCTGAGGGGTTGACTGAGGCTGAGTCTGAGATGGAGGTGGAGGCCACGGTCGTTGAGGCGGAGTTGGAAATCGAGGAGAGCCTGAGTCAGGCCGCTGGGGAGACTGAGGCGGTTAGGACGGCGGCGTTGGCGGTGGTCGCTTCCCAGGGGCCTGATTACCCAGAAAATGGTTTTCAGGCAAGTGACGCCCAGGCGACTGAATCTCAGGAAATTGACTCTCAGGAAATAGCCCCCCAGGAAAATTTTCCGCCCCCGGTGGCGTCGGAGTCGCTGGACCCCTAAGCGGGGTCGCGGGTAAAAATCCGCGGAGCTCGGCCGCCCCGTTTTCTCTTCCTGTTGGCCGCGGTTGACCTTGCCTCAAAAAAATGAAATTAGCGTTTTGGCTGGGTTCCTCGCCCGAGGGCGAGGGGGCCAGCTGACTGGCTCGGCTGATCTCTCTCTCCCAACCTGACTTGAGCTCCCCCCCCAAAATTGTGTTTTTAGCGGCCTCTGAGGTTGGTGGGCATTCAGCTGGCTTGGGGCCCCGGTGGGCCGGGGTTGGGCTCCAGTTTGTCCGCTGGCAGCCATTGGCCCAGGGTGGCTTCCAGCTTATCGGGGTCAATGGGTTTGGAGATGAAGTCGGTCATGCCATTTTCCATGAACATTTCCCGGACCCCGGCCAAGGCGTTGGCGGTCAGGGCGATGATGGGAACATTCTGGCCTTGGGGCAGGCGCCGGATGCGCTGGGTTGTCTCCAGGCCGTCCATGCCGGGCATCATGTGGTCCATGAAAATTAGGTCGTAGTTGTCGCGGTCCAGGAGCTCTAAGGCCATCAGGCCACTGTCGCAGGTGTCGACCTGGGCTTTGAAGGGTTTTAAGAGGCCCTTGGCCACCTTGAGGTTGAGCTCAATGTCGTCGACCACCAGAATTCTGGCCTTGGGGGCGGTGAAGGAATTCTTGATCCGCTTCTCGCGCTTGGCGACCACGGGCTTATTGAGGGCCTTGGCCAGGGGAGCGCAGTAGACGGGCCAGACCAGGCTCACCCACTGGTCGGATTTGACGCTTTGCTCAGGGGTATCGGCCAGGAAGATCAGAGTGAGTTTTTTCCCCAGGGGCTCCAGGAGGCGCAGGATCTCCTCGCGCCGGGACTCTGGGGCGATCAGGTGGCTCAGATCCGGTCGGGTCAATTGGTCGCCGAGCTCTCGCAGCGTGGGAACCAGAGTGCTCTTGGCCGCCAGACAGTCCAGGGCGAAGGTCAGGCTGGCCACTTTGAGAGCCTGGTTTTCCAGAACCACTATTTCTCCGGTAGGCTCATCCAGGCGGGCCAGGGGTTTGTAGTCCCCAATTTTTTGACGCACTTGGGCCGTGAAGGTGGAGCCTTTCTGATACTCGCTGGTTACCTGGATGTTCCCGCCCATCAACTGGGCCAGGCGTTGGGTGATGGCTAGACCCAGGCCAGTGCCCTCCACGCTTTTGTTGGCCGTCTGGTCAAAGCGATGAAAATCCTCAAACAGGTGGTCCAGATCCCGGGGTTTAAGGCCAATGCCGGTGTCGGTTACCGCCAGGGTCAGGTTGACAACCTCATCGGTGAAATCGCTCCGCGCCCGCAAGGCGATGTGCCCCTCCCGAGTGTACTTGGCCGCGTTGGAGAGAAGGTTTAAAAGTATCTGCCGGAGGCGCGTCTCATCACCTATCAATTGGCCCGGGGCCCGGCTGTCCACTTCCACGAAAAATTGGATGGGTCGGCGGGCCAGGCGGGGCCGGATAACCTCAATAACCTCGCTCAAAATGTCCCCGAAATCGTAGGGGGCCTCGACCAGCTCCACCCGACCGGACTCAATTTTGGAAAAATCCAGGATGTCATTGATGATGTTCAAAAGTGAGTTGCCAGCGTGGCGGATGTTCTGGACCATCTCCTCGACCTCGTCAGGCAGCTTTTCTCGGAGCGTCAACTCGGTCATGCCGATGATGGCGTTCATGGGGGTGCGAATCTCGTGGCTCATGCGGGCCAGAAAATCCCCCTTGGCTCGAGAGGCTTCCAGGGCCGCGGCTTTCTGGGCCTCCAGCTCCTGGGTCCGATGACTGACCAGGCCCTCCAACTCCAAGTTGATCTGGCTTCGTCGCAAGAGGACTCGGACGGTCAAGGCTAACAGGGCGGCCAGGGTCACGGCGAAACCGATCAGCCAGGGCACCTTGGCTCGGGCCATGCTGGCCCGATAGTCAAAGGTCCGGCTGGTCCAGTCATTGGCGATGGCCTGGGTGTTGATCATCCGCAGGGCCTTGTCGATGATGGAGGCGAGGGTTTTCTCGTGGGAGTTGAAGCCGAAAGTGGAGCCAAAGCGAAAATTGAAGATGTAATTGGCTTTGAAGCCGGGTTTTTCCAGGTAATTGGTCAGGCCCAGCAACAGGTTCTTGGTTCCCATCAACAGGTCGACCTCGCCGTTTTCCAGGGCGAGGAAGGCCTGGGAGTTGTTGTCGAAAATCACCGTGTTCTGGTGCTCAGGGAACCATTTGAGAAACCACTCCATGTAGGCGGTTTCTTTGATCAGCCCCACCTTGCGGAAAAGGATCTCGTTGAGGCGGACGTTGGCGGTTTCCCGGCGCGAGAGGAGGGCGTAATTGTCGAGCATGTAGGGCGTGGCGGCCCACAGGAAGCGGTTCTGGCGATCCGGGGAGGCGATGAGCTCCGTGATCAGGGCGTAGCGACCGGCCTCCAGCCCGGCTAGGATCACGGCCCATTCGGTTTCCTGGCTGTTGGCGATCTCGAACTGGAGTCCGGAGAGAGCGGTGACCTCTTTTAAAATATCCAGGGCGATGCCCTGAAACTGCTTTTCCTCTTTGTGATAAAAGCTGATGGGAAAATTATCGCGCTCGGCGGCCAGGCGGGCCGAGCGACCAGTCACCACGCTCTCTTCCAGAAAGGCCAGCTCGGACTTTGTCAGCAGGCTGAAAAAGCGGCGCCGGATGTAGTCGCGCTCGCCCAGGTTATACAACTCGACCAGATAAGGCCTGGCCCCGGCTTTCATGGCCAGATCGACGGCTCGGATCAGCGGCTCCAGCTCAGGGTCCTGGGTGGCCAGGGAGATGGGGCTGTAGATCATGGGAAAGAATTCTCGGGAGACGACATCGCCCTGGTCCTCAAAGGCCACCTCGGTCGGGCCCTCGCTCATGAAGGCGTCGGCCAGGCCGGTTTTCAAGGCCTGGTAAGCCTCGGCGAAATCGGCCACCATGACCGCCTCAAAGGGGGTTTGGTAGACGGCCGCGACCTGCTCATAAGTGACCGAGCCGGTTAAAAAAGCCAGCCGCGGCGGCCTTTTCTGGGCCAGGCTCTCAAGGTCCTCGGCGTTTTCCAGGGACATGACCTTGATCACCCGGAGAGCCAACGGCCCGGTCAGGTGGTAAAATTTTTTCCGCTCTGGGGAAGGGGTCAGATCCAGAGAGAAGGCGATCTCCCGGCTGGCCAGGCCCGCCAGGATCTCGCTCAAATCCAGGATCCGCAACTTGATTGGGATCCCGAAGAGCCGCTCCAACCACCGTTGAAAATGGGCCGAAAAGCCCTCCACCTGGCCGCTGTCGCCCAGAAAGGCCTCGGTGGATTTGGTGACCGCCAGGATCAACTCAGGTCGGCTGGCCTGGAGGGCCGCAATGGCCTGTTGGTCGTCCAGGGACAAACCCGGGATGTCCAGGTAGGAGCGGAAATTGGGGGAGACTGGCGTTATTTCGGCGCTGGCCAGACTCAGGGGCCAAAAAAGGAAAATCAGAAAAATCAAACCGAACAGGCGACGCTTCATGGGCGACTCGAGGCCAGGCGGGGCGAGCCCTCTGGGGAGATGGGATTGAGCGACCGGGAACCCAGCGGCGGCGAAGGCGAGAGGGAAAAAAAGCCTGGCTGAGAAAATATGGCGGGTTTGAAGCGGGCCTGGGAGGGATTTTCCATGATCACCTTCCTTATTAGAGATACGAAAAAATATGAGCGGGGGCCAAAATTTCGGGCGAAAGCGATATAATGACGATATGGAAAAGAATTATAGCATTATCTTGGCTGAAATGGAACAATTTACCGTCGCTCCCGGGAGCCGGCCAGCAGGATCGAAGGCCAGTTAACGGGTCGAAAGATCGAAGGCTTAGGGAGCCCCCTGACCCCGGGGGCGAGCCTTTACGCGAGATCCTGACTATGTTAGATTACCGCTGTTTTTAGCTGAGGGCCGCGTTTCGCCCTTTTCATAATTCGGCCCCATGACCCTGGTCGTTTGGCCGCTAGTCTCGGTCGGCTGGGGAGGGTTGAGAGGATTGGTCGCGCTGTATGGAAATAATTCTTTTTGAGCCCGAGATTCCCCCCAACACTGGCAACATCGCCCGCTTGACCGCTGGCTTGGGCCTGAGGCTGAACCTGATCGAGCCTTTGGGCTTTTCTCTCGACGACAAAAGCCTCAAAAGAGCTGGCCTGGATTACTGGCCCCTGGTGGATTGGCGAATTTTTCCAGATTGGGCCGCCTTCGTCGCCAGTTGGCCCGGGGGCCGCCTGGTGGCCACCTCGGCCCAGGCGGGGACCCATTTCGCCGAGTATGAGCCCCGGCCCGACGACGGCTTGGTCTTTGGCCCCGAGACACGGGGTCTGCCGGCTTGGCTTCTCCAGGAGATTGGCTTGGTCTACCGGGCCCCCTTGCGGCCCGGGGTGCGCAGCCTCAATCTGGCCACGGTGACCGGTTTTTTTCTGGGGGTGGCCCTCAGCCGCCTGGCCAGGGCTGAGGGCCCAGCGTAATTTTTTTTTTCGACCTGGGGTCCCCCAGGCCGGGTTGACCGATCCATTGGAGACATTCTCTTCCCGCCAGTTATTACCGCCAATCATTCCAGCCAACCATTCCAGCCAATCCTCTCGGCTGGGTCTTCGTCCGCGAAAATCGTCTATTTTTTCATTTTTTTTGGCCGCCAGAGCCGACCAGGGGAAGATTTTTTGGCCGGCCCTCGCCAGGTAAAATTTAGGTAAAGGGGGCGATTGTTTTTTTTATTCGGAAAAAAGCCATAAAGTCGTTTATAATCCGTAAAAATTTTTGGTAAATACAACGTATTTTATGGAAATTAAAAGTAATAACAATTAACTATTGTACGTAAATTATTAAAATATTACATGAATAATATAGACTATTTTATTGCCTAATAAGATAATTTTAGCATAAAAAAATTATATAAAACTAAAGTTTAATTATTTTTTTATATTAAATAAAATAATAACTAAAAAAAACAGATTTGCGGGAGCAGCTTGGTCAGGCGGATTGAAAACAAAATAATTGGACATACTCCATAAACGGCGTTATTATAGCTCAAGATGACTTTTCTCGCGTCAGCCCTGACGAAAAAAATAAAATCCTATCTTTTTTGTTCCCAATAGAGCTAGCTAGGGTTTTGTTAAAATATTATAATTTTGCTCCAATAGTATTAAATTATCTTAATTGGCAAAAATAATATTTATTTTTTCTTATAATCGCCTGTGTTACTTAATGTTTCACTTCTTTTTTTCTCTTTCCTAGTGAGTTTTTTTATGAACAAGAACACTCTTAAGCAAGTTAGGCTTAATCTCATGTACAGCCGGTCGGAATTGGCCAGAAAAGCTGGCGTCTCTCCGATGACCATTGAGCGTTTGGAAAAGGGCGAGGATTGTCGCCTGGACACCAAACGTAAGATTCTGCTGGCCCTGGGTCTGTCCATTGAGGACAAGGACAAGATTTTCGGATAATAGCCCTCAGGGGGGTTTGGCCGACGAATTCCGGGATTTTTCGGTTAAATCGTGAGGTTTGCGTTTTTTTTTCGGTTTCCCTCGGCCTGGAACCGGGAAAAGCCCGTCTGGCTCGGGCCGCTCGGGCGCCGGGCTAACGCGTTGACCACGGGTTGTCAACGCTCGGCGGAAAAAAAAAGCCCCCAATCCTTGGTCAGGATTGGGGGCTTTTTTTGGCTCTAGGCCTCAGGCTATTTTCTTTTTTTCCCACAGCAGTAAGAGGGGCGAGGCGATGAAGACCGAGGAGAATGTCCCCACAGTCATGCCGATGAAAAGGGCCAGGGCGAAATCCTGGTTGACCGGCCCGCCCAGAAAATACAGACTGATCACGGCCATCATGGTGGTCCCGGAGGTGAGGATGGTCCGGGAGAGGGTCTCATTGACGCTTTTGTTGATGGTAGTGGCCAAATCGGTTTTGCCCTTGAGGCGGCGCAGGTTTTCCCGGATGCGGTCAAAGACGATGATGGAGTCATTGAGGGAATAACCGATGATGGTCAGAATGGCGGCCACGAAGGTGAGGGTGATTTCCTTATTGAGGATAGAGAAGATGCCCACCGTGATGACCACGTCGTGGATCAGGGCCAGAATGCTGCCTAGGGCGTAGGAAAAGCGCATGACGTAACAGGTGATCAGGGTCACTATCAGGGCGATGACTATCAGGGTGCCCACCCCCAACCCGAAGAGGGACATCAGGTAGATCACGCCGATCAGGATGGCCATGAACATAGCCGAGGAGCCCCATTTTTGCTCAAAGCGCCCGGAGATGTAAATGATGATCATGAGGATGGAATAATAGATGGCGTAAAGGGCCTTTTGCCTTAAATCGCCACCCACCTTGGGGCCGACCATCTCCTCGCGTCGCAGCTCAACCTTGTCGCCCAGGGCCCCGTTCAAAAGGCCCATGACTTTTTGGGATAGGTTGAGCTCCCTCTCCCCGGTATTATCGTCCGCTGGCGGAATGTTAATGAGGTATTCCCGCTCGCCTTGCCCGAAATCCTGGAGGCTGGAGATCTCGATCCCTCCCTCGGTCAGGATTCGCCGGATTTCGTCAGCCTCCACGTTGGGATCGGTCAGGAGAATTTGCAGATTGAGCCCACCCCGGAAGTCCACGCCCAGGTTGAGGCCCTGATGCCAGATGATGGAGGTAATGGAGGCCAGAAGCAACAGGCCCGAGATGAGGAAAGCGTAATAGCGGTTGCCGACAAAATTTATGTTGACGCCCGGTTTGACAATTTCCAGAGACATTTTCCCTTCCTAAATAGCCCGCCTGGCTAGGGGTCAGATGCTGATTCTCTTGACCCGCTTATTTTTGAGGACCAGGTCAAAAACAAAGCGAGAGGCGAAAATGGCCGTGAACATGCTGGACAGGATCCCGATGATCAGAGTCACCGCGAAGCCCCGGATGGGCCCGGAGCCGAACTGATAGAGAACCAGGGCGGCGATGATGGTCGTCAGGTTGGAGTCAAAAATGGTCCAGAAGGCGCGGTTGAACCCACCGTTGACCGCCGCGACTGGACTTTTGCCCAGGCGGATCTCCTCGCGGATCCTCTCAAAGATGAGCACGTTGGCGTCCACGGCCATGGCCATGGTCAGCACCAGCCCGAAAATGCCCGGCAGCGTCAGAGTGGCCCCAAAGCCGGCCAGAGCCCCCAAAATGATGGGAAAATTCAAGATCAGGGCCAGATCCGCCACCAAGCCCGCCCAGCTGTAATAAATGACCATGAAGAGCAGGATGGCCCCCAGGCCAACGAGCCCGGCGGTCAGGCCCTGCTTGATGGAGTCCTGCCCCAGGGAGGGGCCCACGCTCCTTTCCTCCAGAACGCGCACCGGGGCTGGCAAAGCCCCGGCGCGGAGGGCCACGGCCAGAACCTGCCCCTCCTCCTGGGTGAAGCTGCCATCAATGACCGCCTCGCCCCCGGGGATGCGGGAGCGGATGAGCGGGGCGCTGTAGACCTGGTCGTCCAGCACGATGGCTAGTTGCCGATTGACGTAACGACCGGTGATTTCCTCAAACTCGCGGGCTCCGCGGCTATCGAAGGTCATGGAGACTTGGATCTCGCCCAGATCGCCCCGGCGGACCCTGGCGTCCACCAGGGAGTTGCCGGTCAGGAGAGTTTGCCTTTGCAACAGGTGGGGAATCCGCTCCTCTTTCTGAGTGACCGGGTCCAGCCTTTTTTCGTATAAAATAATGGTGCCCGGCGGCGGCCCGACGCGCAGGGCCTGCTCGACGGTGACAGGGCCATTGTCGACGAGTTTGAACTCCAGGACCGCGGTTTTGCCTATCAGAGCCACCGCCTCCTGGGGATTGGAGAGGCCCGGCAGCTGGATGACAACTCGGTCCTGGCCCTGGGGTCGGATGTCCGGCTCAGCCACCCCGAACAAGTCCACGCGGTTGCGGATGGTCTCCAGAGCCTGGCGAGCGGTCAACTCCTTTAAATAATCGGCTTCATCATTGGTCATCGTCAGGGTCAGGCTCTGGGCGGCCCGGGCCACGATCCGCAGGTTCTGGAATTGTTTTTTGATCAGCTCCTCGGCCTTGTTCAGTTTTTCAGGGTCACTGGCCGACAGGCTGAACTCCAGGGAGTCGCCCGTGTTGATCTGCAGGCCCGTCAACTCCGCCTCGGCCAGCTCCCGGCGCAACTCCTCGGCGCGCATGTGGATGTTGGCCAGCAGGGCGGCCTGGAGGTCAATCTCCATGACCAGATAGATGCCGCCCTTGAGGTCCAGGCCCAGATTGATGGATTTGCTGGGCAGGTAACTTTCCCAAAAGGCGGGCAGCCGGCCATCGACCGACCCCAAGCGGTAGAGGGTCGGCAAGAAAAAAGCCAGCCCTCCCAGGATAACCAGAGCCAGAATCAGGCCCCGCGCGGTTAAATTTCTCTCCATGGCACTCTCTGAGGAGCCCCAAGCCGGTTGGCCCTGGATTCAGGCCTTGGGCTGGCGGGCCGGGATCAGCGGGGATCCGGCGACCACCTTGGGGCGAGGATATAAACTATTAAAGCCGCAAGACTTTTTATTATCGCCAGACTTGAAAATTCCGCTTAATTGCCGCCAGAGCTGGCGTCCTTGGGGGCCGTGATGGATTCCCCAGTGGTTTTTTGAATCCCGGCCACGGCTGACCGAGCGATTTTGACCCGCACTTCCGGGGCGATCCGCACAGTCAACTCTTTCTGGTCCACCGCCGTCACCACGCCCATCAGGCCACCCACCGTTTGAATCCGGTCGCCCTTCTGGATGGAGTCCAGCATTTTCTGGCGCTCGACCTGTTGTTTTTTCTGGGGGCGCAACAGGAAAAAGTAAAGAATCATGAAGAACCCGACCATCATAATGATGGTCATGGTCGAGCCGCCGCTCTGTTGCGCGGCCCCGTCGGCCCCTTGCTGGGGGGCCATGGCGTAGGCCTGGCTGGCTAAAAAAGATATATTGCTGAGCATCTTCCTCTCCGCGCCCTGTTGGCGAAATGGCTCAGGCCGAAGCGAGCTTAAGGTCAACACCAGGCCCTGAGTATGTCAAATTGACAACTTTATCATAATAAAAGTCATTGGGCAAGACCAAATTGAAGGTTGGTTGAAGGGGACAGCAATTTTAATTAGGCCAGGTGAGAATTTTTTAAGGCCCTTATTTTTAATGGATTTGCGGATTTTTTCCTGGTTAAAGCTGGAGGGTGATCTTAACAGGCGTAAAAAAAATTATTATCTCTTTTTTTTTATATAATATTTTGAAAAAAAGTGCTGTAAAGAATAAATTAATTCTTTTTTATTTGATTTAGATTGATACAAATAAAAATAAGTTTAATATATTTTTTTTGAAGACGTAAATAGGAAAAAAAATGTAATAAATCTTATTTTCTATATAAATTTATGTTTTTTGACAATGTGATATTAAAAAAATTTTTTATTTACCTTGAAACCAAGCCAGACAACATATTAATAGGAAGACCTTCCAAAGGAACAGATAATGAAGAAGGTGAGCCGTTAAAGTTAGTGAGTTAGGTCAAGTTCCTTTAATTGACATGGGAGAATATCGGAGCTCCATATACGCTAAGTTGGTTAAAAAAGTTGGCTCACGTTCTGATATGGAAAATTGGGCCTTCGAGGTCGCGGAAATAGGTCAAGGGTTTTTTGAAAGGATTACCCGCATTATAGAAACGCCAGGGGAAAATCAAGAATTGTTTCAGGGAATTTGCTCAAAAATAATTTTAGTTTAGTCAGAAAAAAACCGCAATCAGAAAAATAAATTTACTTAACCCAGGCTTTGTCTATAGTTATCTTTAATAAAGAAAAAAAAAATATTTATATAAAAATTGTAGTTATTTAAATCATCGACGATAAAAAATATTAAACACAGATTTTTAAGTCAATTTGGCTCACTAAAACTCTCCTCTCTCTCAGCTGTCCTCGCTTTCCCCGGCCGCCCGCAGGGCGTAAAAGTTTTTGGCGAATTCGGCGAAGGCCCCGCGCAGGATAGCCTCACGGGCGGTTTTGGTCAGCTCCAGATAGTAGCTCAAGTTGTGGATGGTGGCCAACCGTAGAAACAATGGCTCCCGGTTCTGGCACAGATGCCTTAAGTAAGCCCGCGAGAAGGTCTGGCAGGTTTGGCATTGGCAGTCCGGGTCCAAAGGCCGGGAGTCAGTCCGGTGGCGGGCGTTTAAGATGTTCAGGCGGCCCCGACGGGTGAAGAGCTGACCATTGCGGGCGTTTCTGGTCGGGAGGACACAATCGAAGAGATCCGCCCCGCGCTTGATCCCCTCCACCAGATCTTCCGGGGTCCCCAGGCCCATCAGGTAAAGGGGTTTTTCCGGGGGTAGTTCGGCTCGGGCGATCTCAATGGCGTCCAGACGCTCGGCCAGGGGCTCCCCCAGGGCCAGCCCGCCCAGGGCGTGGCCCGGAAAATTGAGGGCCGCGATCCGTTGGGCGGCCTGGGCCCGCGTCGCCGGGTAAAAGCCGCCCTGGACTATGCCGAAGAGAGCCTGGCCCTGGCGGGGATTCCAGGTCGCCCGACCTCGGGCCGCCCAATTCATCGTTAAATCCAAGGACTTTTCTATGGCCGCCAAACTGGAGGGGTAGGGGGGGCACTCATCCAGGCTCATCATGATATCCACCCCCAGGGCGGTTTGGGCTTCCACCACTAACTCGGGAGTGAAAAAAGTCTTACTCCCATCATAGGGCGAGCGGAACATGACCCCGGCCTCGGAGATCTCGCGGATGGCCGAAAGGGAAAAAACCTGATAGCCGCCACTGTCGGTGAGGATGGGCCCTGGCCAGCCCATGAACTTATGCAGCCCCCCGAAGAGCTGGATCACCTCCAGCCCTGGCCGCAGATACAGGTGATAGGTGTTGGCCAGCACGATCCGCGAGCCGGCCCGGGTCAGATCGTCCGGCCCCACGGCCTTGACCGAGCCCCGGGTGCCCACGGCCATGAAAGTCGGAGTGGGGATGAGGCCGTGGGGGGTCTTAATCAGGCCGGCCCGGGCCGGGCAGAGGGGGTCGCTCTTCTCAATGGCGAAAAAGTTGGGCGGGAAGTCAGGCACTTTTTCTCTTTTAAGCCCGGCCCAGCTCGCGGGGCGGGCCGGGCTGGCGCGGATTAAGGTGGACCCAGAGCTAAGTGGTCCCAGAGCTAACTGGTCCCGGAGTTAACTGGTCCCGGAGCTAGGCCGCTAAAGGCTTTTAATGGCGCAGGTGCCCATCGCCCTGGACCACAAATTTGGTCGTGGTCAGCTCCCGCAACCCCATGGGCCCATAGGCGTGCAACTTGGTGGTGGAGATGCCGATCTCCGCCCCCAGGCCCAGACAGCCGCCGTCATTGAGGCGGGTGGAGGCGTTGACGAGAACGCAGCCGGCGTCGGCGTTTTTGAGAAAGATCTGGGCCCTTTTGTGGTCTCGGGTCACAATGGCCTCCGTATGGCGCGAGCCATATTTGCGGATGTGAGCCAGGGCCTCGTCCAGATCGGCCACCAGTTGGACTGCGATTTTTGGGCCCAGAAATTCCCGGCCAAAGTCATCGGGTTTGGCTTTCGTGGCCCCGGGCAGATAAGGGAGAGCCTCGGAACAGGAGACAATCTTGACGCCCTGAGAGATCATGGCCGCCCCGACCAGAGGCAGAAATTTGGAGGCCTCTTTCTGATGAACCAAAAGGCACTCCAGGGCGTTGCAGGTCCCGGGCCGGTTGACTTTGGCGTTGACCGCCAGTTCCAGAGCCATCTGGTGGTCAGCCCCCTCGTCCACATACATATGGCAAACGCCTTTAAAATGCCTTAAAACCGGGATCCGGGAATTTTCGTCCACAAAGCGGATGAGGTTTTCCCCACCCCGGGGAATGACCAGATCAATATACTGGTTGAGGCTCAGAAGTTCCTTGAGGCCATCGTGAGTCAGTTCGGGCAGAAGGGTCACCGCCATCCCCGGAAGCCCCGCTGACTCCAGGGCCTCAGCCAGCAGGGGAGCCAGGGCGGTGGTGGTGGCTTTGGCTTCCTTACCGGGTTTGACAATGATGGCGTTGCCGCTCTTCAAGGCCATGGCCGCCGCCTCAGCCACCGCTCCAGGCCGGGCCTCGCAGATGAAGGCGATGAGGCCTAGAGGGATCCGGAGTCGCCCAACCGAAAGGCCACTGGGTAGGGTCTGATAGTCCTCAATGGCCCCCAGGGGATCGGGCAGAGAAGCGGTCTCCCTTAACCCGGCGACTAGTTGGCTCAACCGAGTCTGGCTCAAGGCCAAGCGGTCGATCAGGGCCTCTGGCAACTTGTTTTTGCGGGCCTGGCTCAGGTCCTCCTCGTTGGCCTTCAGTAGCTCAACCTGGGATCTCTCAATAAGCTCCGCCAGGCCCCGCAGGGCCTGGTTGCGGATCAGCCCGGAGCTGGCCCCCAAGGCTGGCAGGGTTTGGGCGATTTGGGCGACGGTGTCAGATAGGGATTTTTTCTTGGTCATGATTTTTCCCACAAGTAGGCGCCCCGACTGGGCCGGGCGCTGGCTCGCCTGGCGGAGGCGGGCCGGTATTTATGACGGTCAGCTGAGCCTTTTCCAAGCCAGGCTCAGTCTTCCGGGCTCTCGGCTTCCCCCAGGGAGCCGGCCTGGGCTGGAATCGAGGGAGGGGCCAGTTGGGCCTGGATCATTTGGACATGGACCGTGGGTTTTTTCCTCAAGGCCACTTTAAAAAGGCGCCGGACCTCTCTTTTGATAGTCTCAATGACGGTGTTCTTCTCCTCTGGGAGAAGGGGCCCAGGGAAGCGGTCAGCCCCGAAAGCGGCCCAGGCCTCTTGGGCTACCTGGGCCGCCTCCAGAGAAAGATCCGGCTCGTTTTCGTAATGGATCCCGAAGAGGGCCACCTGGGGCGCGGCCAGAAATTGAGGCTCCTCGTCCGTTTCCGGGCCCAGGACCAGGGTCACCACGGCCAGGCCCATCTCGGCCAGGCGGGCCCGACCGCGGATGACCGGATCTCGCGGGGAGCCCAGGCGCCCGCCATCGACCAGCCAGCGGCCCGTGACAATGGATTCCCCCAGATAGGCCTGGCCCTGGGGGGTCAGGCAGAGCCGATGGCCATTGGTGAGCACAAAGACGTTATCCGGGGGTAGGCCGTGCTCCCTGGCCAGCTCGGCGTGCCGGGTCAGGTGTCGGATCTCCCCGTGGATAGGGGAGAAGAAGCGGGGCCGGGTCAGATCGAGCATGAGCTTTAACTCTTCCGCTTGACCATGGCCCGAGGCGTGGACCTTGTGGCGGCGCTGGTCAATGACCTCGGCTCCCAGGCCGTGGAAGAGGTTGATGAGGTGGCTGATGGCCTTCTCATTGCCAGGGATGATGCGGGCCGAGAAGATGATGGTGTCCCCGGCTCGGACTTGGATGTGTCGGTGCTCGCCCAGGGCCATGCGCGACAGGGCCGACAGTGGCTCCCCCTGGCTGCCGGTCACCACCACGGCGATTTCCTGGTCGGGCAGGGCTTCCGCCTCCTGGATATCCACCGTGGCCTCCGGGGGCAGATCCAGGTAGCCGAGCTCCTGGGCCATGCGGATGTTGCCGATCATGGAGCGACCGTCAAAAAGCAATTTGCGCCCTGAGTTGAGGGCCGCCTGGGCCACTTGGCGCAGGCGGGCCAGGCTAGAGGCGAAGCAGGCCAGAATGATCCGGCCCTGAGCTTTCTGAAAGATCTCCCCCAAAGCCCGACCGACCTCGCTTTCGCTGATGGTGAGCCCCGGGACCTCGGCGTTGGTGGAGTCGGAGAGCAGAAGCAGCACGCCCTTTTCCCCATACTGGGCGAACTTGAAAAGGTCCAGGCGATTTTCCTCGGTGGCCATGAGATCGAGCTTGAAATCCCCGGTGTGGACCACCACGCCCACTGGGGTGGTCACGGCCAGGGCCACCCCATCGACAATGCTGTGGCTCACCGAGATGAACTCGATCTCAAAGGGCCCCAAAGTCAGCCGGTCCAGAGCCTTGATCTCCTTGAGCTCATAATCCCGGGCCTGATACTCCTCAAGCCTTTCCCGGGCCAGGGCCAGAGTCAGGCGGGTGCCGTAGATGGGGACTGGGACAGTTTTGAGGAGAAAGGCCAAAGCCCCGATGTGGTCCTCATGGCCGTGGGTGAGGATGACGCCCAACACTCGCTCGCGTCTTTCGGTGAGGTAGGCGAAGTCCGGGATGACAATATCCACCCCCAGCTGGTTGATCTCGGGGAACATGAGCCCGGCGTCAATAACCAGAATCTGGTTATCATACTCCAGGGCCAGGCAGTTGAGGCCGATCTCGCCCAGTCCGCCCAGGGGGGCGACATCCAGGGTCAGGCTGGAACTGGCCATATCTATTGGAAGTTGTTGAGGCCGGAGAAATTGAGATTATTAATGGCGGCGGTCAGGGCCTCGCTCAAGGCCTGGGAGCCCCCCTGGTCGCCGAACAGGCGCGTTCGGGCGCTTTGGCCGAAGCCGCGGGTTTGAAAGCTGTTGGGGACGCCCGGCCAGTCCAGGTTGGCGGCTAGGCTGACCTGGGCCCGGACATCGTGGCCCTCCAGCTCCACCGACATGGTCTCCACCGTGATCACCACCCGGGCCTTGGCTCCCTGGGTTCCGGCGATGGCCGTAATCCCCACCAGGGCCAGCTCGTGGCGGACCGCCTCCCAGACCAGCTGGGAGACGATCAGGTTGGAGAGGGCCAGCTGAGAGCCATCGGGGCTTTTGGCGGTGAGATCGAGTCGCCCGCTCTGGCTGGCCTTGAATAAGTCCTTGGCTAGGGCCTCAGGCCCGATCAGGTCAGAGGAGGGGCGGCGGTCCTGGACCAGGAGTTGCACCGTCCCCGGTCGCAGTTGCGCCCCGGGGTGGGCCTCAAAAGTGGCCATGATCCTTTGGCTGGTCACGCAACCGGTCAGGACGAGTAAAAGGGCCAAGACCTTGAGGGTCGATCCCCGGGAAACTGGCATGAGACGATCCTCCATTGGCGGGGTTAGGGCCAGGGGGTTTAAACCAAAAAGCCCAGGGGGCTACTTGGTCAACCCCTCCTTGACCAGAAAAAGACTGATGGCCGCGACCATCAGGGCGTGATCGATCTTCCCCTCCAGGATGAGTTTGGGCAGATCGGCCACGGGAACTAAAATGTCCTCCAGGGCCTCGTTCTCGTCAAAGTGGGTCTGGCCGCTTTTGACGGCTCCCTCAGCCACGTAGGTGTGGATGAAGTTGTCAAAGAGGGCTGGGTTAGGCCGCAGGGAGCACAGGTGGCGGAAATTCTGACCCACAAAGCCGGTCTCCTCGGTCAACTCCCTTTTGGCCGCCTCCTCGGGGGACTGGCCCTTGTCCACCGCCCCCCCCGGTAGCTCCAGGCTGAATTCGCGACTGCCATAACGGAACTGCCTGACCAGGATCACTTCCTTTTTGGGGGTCAGGGCCAGGGTGTTGGCCCACTCCGGCGCCTTGATGGCCATGAATTTCTTCTCCTTGCCGTCCTTGGGGGACAGGCAGCGGCGACTCATGACGTCAAAAACCTTTGAGTTGAGCAGGACCTCCTCGCCCAAAAGAGGCCAGGTCTTCAGTTCGCTCATGCGAATCTCCTTTCCCAATCCTGGTAAACAATCCTAGCCAACCAACCTGGTCAACCAGCCTGGCCCGGCTCGACCCGCGGTTTAAGGGAGCCAGCCGGGCGGAAAAAACCCGCGCGTTTCCGAGACCGGGCGATCCGGTCAGACGAGTTTGACTATTTTGTAACGCTTTTTGCCAGCCCGGAGAGTGACTTGGCCCCTGGGGAAAAAGGTCTGGGCCCCGACCAGGCTGTTTTCCTCGGTCCCGGCCAGGGGCTCGTTGTCGGCGTAGGCCCCGCCCTGGCGGATCAGGCGGCGGGCCTCGCTTTTGGAGGCGGCCAGTTCCGCTCGGACAAAAAGTTGAGCCAGATCCCAACCAGCCGCCTCCGTCTGGGGAAGCTCAATGGTCGGCAGGTTAGCCGCGAGTTTTTCCTCGGTCAGGCTGGCCAGGGCCGAGGAGGTTTGGACTTCGCCCCGAGGGTCCGAGGCTCCGAAAGCCCGGACCGAGGCCAGAAAAGCCTCAGCCGCCGCCTCGGGGCCGTGGCACAGGGCGGTGACCTCGTAGGCCAGAATCTCCTTGGCCCGGTTGATCAAATTGCCCGGGCAGCGGGCCAGAGCCTGGCACTCGGCCAGCGGCAGAAAGGTGAAAAGGCTCAGAAGCCGGCCCGTCTCCTGGTCCTCAATGTTGCGCCAGAACTGGTAAAAGTCGTAAACCGAGGTTCGCTGGGGGCTGAGCCAGACCGCCCCGGCGTTGGTTTTGCCGAACTTCTCCCCGGTGCGCGGGTCGATTAGAAGGGGCAGGGTGACCCCAAAGGCCTCGGAACCGTTGACCCGGCGGATCAACTCCACCCCGGCCACAATGTTGCCCCACTGGTCTTGGCCGCCTAACTGGACTTTATTGCCTTGTCGCTCATTTAAGACCAGAAAGTCGTAGGCCTGCATGAGCATGTAGTTGAATTCCAGAAACGACAGGCCTGTCTCCAGGCGGCTTTTGTAACATTCCGCCGTGAGCATGCGGTTGACGGAGAAGTGCCGACCGATGTCCCGGAGGAAACTTACGTAATTGAGCTCCAAAAGCCAATCGGCGTTGTTGAGAAGCAGGGCTTTGCCCGCCGGGTCCAGGGTCAGGAAGCGGGCCATCTGGGGCCGGATGCCCGCCTGGTTGCGCTGGATATCCTCAATGGTCAGCAACTGGCGGGCCAAGCTGCGACCGCTGGGGTCGCCGACCATGGAGGTGCCGCCGCCCACCAGGGCGATGGGGCGGTGGCCGGTCCGGTCCAGCCAGCTCAAGGCCATCAACGGCAAAAGGTGGCCCACGTGCAGAGAGTCGGCGGTCACGTCGAAGCCGATGTAGCCGGTTACCGTCTCTTTCTCAAAAAGCTCCAAAAGGGCCGTCTCGTCAGTGGCCTGGTAGGTGAAACCCCGGTCGCGGAGGGTCTGGTAAACGTTCTGGCCCATGCTCATCCTTAAAAAACAGAAAAAGTTTTGGCGAGCCCCGTCAGGCCTTGGCCCCTAAACCGCGAAATTTCCGCGAGCCAAGGGCTCGCTGGCGGTCAAAGACCAAGTTTTGGCTGGTCGCGTTCCCTAAAAAGATATGGCAAAAATTTTTTTAGGACTATTTAATATATAAAAAAGCTTTTATAAATGTCTATAATTAATATATAATATCTGATTAGATCTTTAAAGTTCCATTACCTAAGAAAAAAAATTCAAGGGATTGTCATCTTGGCCAATCTCCTGACTCTGGAGGCAAATAACAATCAGTTGTTGGAACCGACAAAATCTGCCTCGCTGCCCTGATTTTGACCTGAACTATAATAGTTGATTGAGAGCTTATTTTCAACCTCGACCAGAGCCTCTTGGTCGCGCCGAGAAAAATGGAGCGGGCGGGGGTTGAGGGAGGTCAGAGTCCCCTCCCCAGATTGGGCGGGGCGGGCTGGGCCCGAGCCTGGGGTGAGCGGGCGGCGGCTTAGAGCTTGCCTTTCGCGCCAATTTTTTTGGTTTAATGATACCTTAGGTAATTATAAAAGAAAGTTTTTATAGAAGCTATTTTTTTTTATATATAATTATTAAATTATTAATATAAAATGTTGATTAAAAAATACTATTATAAACAATAAATAGACATAAAAATCAAGACCTAAATCGTTGTTTTTCATAAAAAGTCAGGGCGCAAGGACCAGGAGGGGAGGGGCGGACATGGGCGCGCCGAAGAGTAGCCCCCCTCAGGCTAACCCTGTCTCCCGAGCGGGAGCTTGAGGGAAATCTGTCAGGGCGGCGGCTGAAAACCACAGACGTGGGGAATCAAGCGGAGAAAAGAGTCGGGCCATGAGCCAACAGACTGGAATTACCCAAAAAAAACAATAAAAGGCGGGCCTGGACGCGTTGGCGCGGATGACTTGGGACCGCCAGGCTCGCCGGTGGTTGAGCCTGGGGCCTGTGGGCCAAGCCTAGCCAGGCTCGGGAAACCCGATTAGGCCAGTTGATGGATTAATTATAGTGAAGGAAACTCCCATTACTATCATAAACACTGTAATTTGAGCCATCTTTGCGGATAATAGTGTTGCCAACCACCCCGGTGACCTCCCCATTACCAGAACAATAGGCCTTAAAAGACCCATTTTCGTCATAAATTGAAATATTACCGCCATCTTGCCTGACGATAATGGTGGACGAAAAACCTTTCAGCGCCCCGCTACCAGAACAATAGTTCTTAAAAGAACCATTTTCGTCATAAATTGAGACAGTGCCGTTTTCATCTTTGCACATGCCAATCATCAAAAACCTCCTTACGCAAAAGCCCGGGCGCGAAGGCCTCGGGAAAAAAAACAAAAGATGGAGAAATGGACAAATAAGCTATCCGGCGAAAAGACGCGTTGGCCAGAGTGAGCTTAAGCCCAGCCAAAAATCACTTGAGGCTTTCTTAAGTTTTAAGCTTGATCAACTTGCGGCAGTATAGCGAAGTGTCGTTCCAATTCTTGGTAAGTTTTTCGATGTTTAGAAAAATTTTTTTTGATTATTATAATAAAAAAAGTTAAGTTTATATATTATATTAAGCGACTAATTAAGTAAAAAAATAAAAATTTATCAAATAATATAATAATAATTTCGGCTGCGGCTGCCCAAGCCGCGTAAGAGTTGAGGGTGAGTTTCTTTCTTCCTCAAGAGGGGAGGCGAGAGTCAAGTCTCTCCAGTGTTAGGGGTAGCGATCCACCTTGACCACGAGCTAGGTGAGGTCTTCCGTGAGGGGGGCTTGGAAGCGTTAGTAGTGGAAGATTAGGCCAGCTAATTGAGCGACGAAATAATACAATCGGGGCGCCGACGCTGTCGTAATCAGCGGAAGGCCACATTTTGAGCGGCGATATCGCGAGTGTTGAGACCTCGCGGCGTCAGAGAACCTGCCTGATGGAAACTCATATGACGGAAGCGGCGAGATCTCCGATTCTCCTTGAAGGGGTCGTGACTTTTGGGGACGGCGGAAGGAAGCCAAAAGCGTAATCCCCGCGTGTCCGGGGCGGAGAAGTCGGATAACCTCATAGCGCCGAGGAGGCGGTCGAACAACTAAAACCATTAGGCTGGAGGCGGAGGCGGAGGCCGAGGAGGGAAGGGGGTTACTCTGGAGAGAGGGCGTCGATTCTAACATTCCCCGGACTCAGAGCCGGATTTGGGGTGACCAAAGGAAGAGAGGTCAGCGCGTTGGCCTTCCGCTGGGGCAAGCGTTTAAACGCGGACAGGTAACCAATCCGTGGCGCGTTTCCACGCCTCTGATCCACTAAAATAACTCAGTAAGGGTCAGCGTTAGTAGCCAGGGAGGAGCCTCGCCCGGTAATTCCGCCCGCGAGGATCTGGGCGGGGGGACGTTCGAAAGAACGTTCCCTACCGCGACTCTAAAAAAATATAATATTATTAAAAAAACAATATAAATAGATTAAAGCGTCAATAATAGGGCAAATAGTAATATTCTGACCAATGCGATGGTCAGGAGCCTTAACTAACTTGTTTCGGATGGTTCCGAAGATATTTTTTAAAGAAGGTTGTTTTGCTATAATAAAACATTGTAGCGTCCAGTTAGTAAAATATTATA
>JAISMU010000186.1 GCA_031276635.1 Deltaproteobacteria bacterium
GCGTCAAAATCAGATAAATAAATTACTTGAGGCTTAAATTCACCACAACCAAAATCATACACATTATTATCATCGGATTTAATTGTTGAAGAAAAAAATATCACACAGTTAATTTTACGTTTTGTTTTTTTATGCAAGCTACAAACTCTATATAATATATCAATAAATGCTTGAGTATCTTTAACTGACTGAAATTCAATACATAAAAAGTCTTCGTTAGCAAGCTCATATAAAAGATCTGGCTCTGTTTGCGCTATTTCAATAATATTAGTTTGAGGATTTCTAGAATCAATAATATCAGCATCTAATTTAATATTAAATACTGATTTAATACATTCCTTATTAGCAATGAACGATTCTTTTTGAATCCTATCTAATAACTTTTTTCCTGTAAGGATTTGTTTAATGTCAATAGAAATTTTATTTACCTTTTTACCTGAAATATAAATAAGTTAAAGCTAATCTTTGAGAAAACAACTACTAACGCAAAAGTCAAGAGAGCCTAAACACCCCTGAACATTTTTTAATATAAACATTTTTTTCTTCATTGTCAATAGCGCTTGGTCCAAAAGTCCAGAACAAATTAAATAATATCTGGGCCGCCTTTTGTCGCCCCAGTCCCCTGTTCTGCCTGGTCGAATCGTGGGGCAAACCTGTCAATTTTAAAACTTAGCCAAAATCTTTTTACTCCTTTTAAACTAATCTAACAAATCAAGTAAATAAAACAGCCAATAATTAAATAATATTGCGAAACAATGATTATTATAAAATTCCATTTTTTAATTTTAATCGCTATATTTATACTTAATTATAAATTATTTATATTTTATATTATTAAAAATGACTAAATTAAAAAATAAAATATTATTAACTACAATTTTTAGAAGTCAATAAAAATCTTTTAGTCAAATCATCAATAATAATATGATCTTTCTCCGCGAGAGCCCGATCCTTGTCCCCGAGAGCCTGCTCCTTGATATTCGCAACAAAGCCAACATAATCATCCTCGAAGATCTCTCAAATTATTGTCGCAACTCTAACGTTTGTTTCATCCTACTTAACATTAAATATAAATATGTTGAAGTTAATATTTTAGACAACAACTAAAACGCACAAGTCAAGTAAGCTAACATCCCAGCTTTTTTTTACATAAATCACCATTTTCCTCTTGTCAATAATACTAAGGCTCAAAATCCAAATTAATAATTTACAGGCCTCCCTTGGTCGTCAAGTCCCTTGGTCTGGCCAATTTAATCATTTGATCAATCTAATCTTTGGTCAAGCCAATCTATTTTGAAGCCTTTCTATATTTTTTTTCAGGCTCTTAAATTAACATACAGAAATCATTGTATTTTTCATTGTAAACAGAATCTAGATCGCTTCTAGCTTATCTTTAAAATTAGTCTAAATTTATATATAATATAATATTTATCATCTTACACTAAATTATTATTAATAATTTAATTAAATTTTAGTAGTCACTATAACAAAATTTATCATCCTTAGAGTAGACTTTTAAAACAAATATCTTGGCTAACATACTTTAATTGAAAAAAATTTTTTCTTCTTATTTTCGATCAGTCCCGCTGGCTTTTGTAAATTCTTGACCTATTGGCCCGCGCGAGGTTAAACCATCTTGGAAAAACGCCCAAACTGGCTTAAAATCATGACAGGGTCAGAAGTTAGCCCCGCTATTCGCGCCCAAGGAGCCGCCATGAAAAGCCATCGCCAGGAACTTTGGTTTCAAACTAAAACCCGTCGGGCCTATGTCAACATCACCGGTCAGGTGGCCAAGGCGGTCGCTGACTCCGGCGTCCGAGAGGGCCTGGTTTTGTGCAACGCCATGCACATCACGGCCTCGGTCTTCATTAACGATAATGAGTCCGGCCTGCACGCCGACTTTGAAAAATGGCTGGAGGGCCTGGCCCCGGAAAAGCCCTATGAGCAATACGCCCACAACGGCTACGAGAACAACGCTGACGCCCACCTCAAGCGCCAGGTCATGGGGCGGGAAGTGGTGGTGGCCATTACCAATGGCCTGCTGGACCTGGGGCCCTGGGAGCAGATTTTTTACGGGGAGTTTGATGGTCAGCGGCGCAAAAGGGTTTTAATCAAAATTATTGGCGAATAGCCTTAATTTCGATTACAAGCCCCCTCTCCTCGCAAATTTGGCCTAATTATTGCTAAAATATCCAGAGTCCGGCCAGTCAAACTCTGACTTTGGCCCGGGCTACCTGAGCGCCAACCAGAGGCTCCTATGAGCGAAGAGAATAAATCGCCCCAGAACCCGGCCCCAAATGACCAAGGGGCCACCGGCCAGCCACCACCTCAGCCGCAACCTCAGCCTCAACCGGACCTCGGCCCGACAGCTCAAGCTCAGGCCGCCCCCGGCGGTAGCCCAGAGCTTTTTAACCCTTACGGTCAACCCACCTCGCCGCCGGAAGCTCCCCCCCTCGGCCAGAGCCCCCCAGCCGCCCTAGCCCCGGAAGCTCCACCGCTGCCGCCGCTGGACAATTTTACCGCGCCCGAGGACATTCCCACTTTAGCCGCGACCTCCCGGCTGAAAACCTTCTCCTCCCGTCGCGAGGAAAAAACCGCTGAGAGCGCCGCGCCCCAGCCCGAGGAAGCCCCAAGCTCCGAGGCCCCCGGCACGGAGGCGACCGAGGCCAACCCGGAAAGCCCGCCTCAGGCGACGGCGGGCAGTAACCTTGGGCCAACAATTCACAGCGAGACCAACTCGGTGGCCAACCTGGATCTCTCGGCCCCTGGCCCTGCGCCGACCGCCAAGGCCGGCAATCTGGCCATTCGGAGCCTCTCAAACGCCTGTCAGGCCATTGTCAAGCTGTGGAAACGCGTGCCCCCCATAGACGACCTCTTTGATATGCTGCTGACGGCTCTGGGTTTTCAGAGAAACCCCACCTCCATGCTGCGGCGGGCCCAATCCTTGGCCGCCAAGGGCCGCCACGCTGACGCTATCAAATGGTTCCGGGAAATTCTGACCCTACGCCCGCTGACCATCGCCGCCTATGACGGCCTGGGCCGGGTCTACTTCCGCATGGGCCTGACTGAGGAGGCCAATCGCGAGTTCACCATCGCCGACTGTCTGGAGCGCCTGGTTAATAACCGCGACGATCTGGACGCGGCCTGCGCCTTGTCCACCGCCCTGCTGGAAAAGAAGCAGGCCAAGATGGCGGTCTCCTTGCTGGAGCCGGTCCTCATCGCCCATTTTTACACCCCCAATAACGCCACTCTCTTAAAAAAGATGGGCCTGGTCTACGCGGAGCTGCGTTCCACCAAAAAGCTTTATCAGGTCTATGAGGCGGGCCTGGCCCAATACCCCAATGACCACGAGTTCCACATCCTCAAAGGCAACCTGGAGGTCAAGCTGGGCCGGGTGGCTGAGGGGGAAAAACTAATCCGCTACGGCCGCCTGATGGGGCGTTTGAAGGAAGACCCCGAGGACGTTAACGCCAACATGTCCATGGGTGAGCTCTGCGTCAAGGAAAACCGCCTGCCAGAGGGGCTGAGCTTTTTAAGGGAGGCGGCCCGCCTCTCCCCAGGCAACAGCGGCATCAGGTGGCGGCTGTTCAACCTCTATCAGAAGCAAGGCAACTATCCCGACGCGTTGCATTACTTTCTGGAAGTCCTGGATATTGAGCCGGACAACGAGGAGCTCAAGTACAAGCTGGCCGACTTTTACCGGAAGAACCAGCGCCTTGAGGAAGCCCGGGTCATTTTTCAGGAGATGGCCGACAAACATCCCAGGGAACCCAAGCCCCGATATCTTCTTTCAGGCTTGCTCAGCGACATGGGCCGATTTGAGGAGGCTCAGAGCGTCAAAAACCTGGCGGACATGCTGGCCATCGGCAAAAAACTCGACCCTGATCACCGGGAAATTGTCACTTTCATGAAGTACCTCTTCAGCGTCGGGCAAAACAAGGAGGCGGTCGAATGGCTGGACCGGGGGCTGGCGAGATGGCCTTACCATGGGGAACTGATCATCACCAAAGTTAAGCTCCTGTACAACGAGTACCGCTACAAAGACGCGGTAACGCTTTTAAAGCGGCTAATTTCCGTGAAAAATGACCTGGCCGAGCCCCATATGTGGATTGCCATGTGCTATCAACGCCTGGGCAATCACATGGCCGCCCTGGCCGAGGCTCAGCTGGCCACCCGTCTAGCCCCCAAGAGCTTCACCTCCCACAAGATTCTGGGCGACATCCTCAAGGAGCAAAAAAAGGTCTCCCAGGCCAACGCGGCCTATGAGGTGGCGAACATGATTCAGATGAGCCTGAAAAACGAAAAAAAATCCAAGTGAGCGATTGCGGCCTGACAGGCCAGGCCTTTTCCCCAAAACCACCAAGCCCCAGACCTTCCTGGGGCTTTTCTTTTCCGCCAAACGCCTGAGCCCGGCGCCCGAGGAGTCGGCAGCCGGGCCTTGGGCTGTAATCGTTCTCGGGGGGGCAATAAAATGTGTTAGAGGCCTTAATCCAAGACTTCCCGTGTTTGGCCTTACACCCATGATGCCCCTATCGGTCAAAAAAGCTTTTTTCTTTTAATATTACCAGGTAATAGGCCATTTTGGCCTATTGTCGGTATATTTTTGACAGGTCGAAAGGGAGAACTTTCTGGTAGGATGTCTGGCCAATGGATTAAGCCGTAGCTAACGCCATAATATCTGAATTATTGTCTAAAAGGGAATGTCTGCGGGGGAACGTAGTCCTTGGCTTAGTGAGTGGCGCAAGGACTGAAGAATGAGAATGAATTTATCAACACTAATTTCATTTCATCATTAATATTATTAATTATAAATATTTTATTATTTTTAATAATTTATTTTAAATAAAAATTTAATTTATTATAATTTTAAATTATAGTTTGAATATATAGAGACAATTAATAAATTCTATTTTCCGTGATTCCAGGAATTATAACAAGTACTTTCTTATTTTAGAAATTAAATAGTAGTTTATTGACATTTAATATAATCTATAAGAGTAAAATTTATTTTAGTTATTGACGGAAATAAGTTAGCGCTTCGTGACCGCTTACCTTAGGCTCAACCAAAAAACATATTAATTTTTGGAAAGTTTAGTTTTTTTTTCTGAAAATAAAAAATTTTTTTTCCCTCTTTTCTTTTAAAAATGATATATTAAAAAAATATTTATTTACCTTGAGCCTCGGCCAAGCCAAAAGCCTCGGCCAGAAAAAAATGAGACATGCTACTAACTATTACCTATAACGGGCCCAACGCCCTGGATCTGGGTTACCTGCTTTTCAAAAATCCTTATCGGCCCAGGTCCTTTGAGCTCACCAAAGGCCGGGCCCACGTGTTTTTTCAGGAAATTTCCCCAGAGCGCTCGACTGTGGCCCTTTTACTGGACCTGGACCCTCTGGATTTGGCCAAAGGTCGGGAAAACTCGGGCCAGGGCTGGCTTTTTGACTATGTCAATGACCGGCCCTATGTCTGCTCCTCTTTTTTAAGCGTGGCCCTCGCCAAGGTCTTTGGCACAGCCATGTCTGGGCGGGGGGACGAGCGCCAGGAACTGGCTGACGCAAAACTGGATTTGTCAGCCACCGTGACCGCCCTGCCCCGCCGCGGGGACAAGGATCTGCCCAAGCGTCTTTTTGAGCCCCTGGGTTATCAAACTCAAACCCTGACCTATCCTCTGGATGAGAATTTTCCCGCTTGGGGCGAGAGCCAACTGGTGACTCTGACCATCACCGGCCAGGCCCGTTTGCGGGATCTCTTGCGTCAGTTGTACGTTCTCATTCCGGTTTTTGACCACCAGAAACATTACTTCATCGGCGAGGCCGAGGTGGCCAAACTCACCCGGGCCGGGGAAGGCTGGCTGGCTGGACACCCCGAGCGGGATCTCATCGCCAGGCGCTACTTGAGCCATCGCCCTCAGCTGGTCAACCTGGCGGTGGCCAGTTTAAGCCCGCCGGAGACCAGCGAAGAGCCCGAGCCTCCAATCGAGGAACCCGAAAAGGCCTTGTCCTTGGCCGCCCAGAGAACCCAGGCGGTCCTGGCTGAGCTCAAAACCCTGGGGGCCAGAAGCGCCCTGGACCTGGGCTGCGGTCAGGGCCATCTGCTGGCTCTGCTTTTAAAAGACCGCCAGTTTGAGCGCTTGGTCGGAATGGACGCTTCCCCGACCGCCTTAAGCCAGGCCCAGGAAAGGCTCGGTCTCCATCGAGCCAGCGAGAGCCTGGCGCGGCGGGTTCAACTATTTCAGGGGGCCCTGACGTACCGCGACGCCAGACTGGCCGGGTTTGACGCGGCCGTGGCTCTGGAGGTCATAGAGCATCTGGACCCGGCTCGGCTCCCGGCCTTTGAGCGGGTTTGCCTCCAATGGGCTCGCCCCAAAGCCCTGGTCATCACCACCCCCAACCGGGAATACAACGTTAATTATCCCAGGCTCATCGGGGATTTCCGCCACTCTGACCACCGTTTTGAGTGGACTCGGACAGAGTTCCAGGCCTGGGCTCAAAACGCCGGAGCCAAATTCGGCTATCAAGTCAGGTTCGCGGATATCGGCCCCCCGGATCCCGAGCTGGGAGCCCCGACCCAGATGGGGGTTCTGACCCGTGATAATTGAGATCCCTGAATTGGCCGTGGTAACTCTCATCGGCCCCTCGGCCAGTGGCAAGTCCACTTTCGCCCGAAAGTTTTTCAAAACCACGGAAATCTTGTCCTCTGACTATTTCCGCGCCTTGGTCGCGGATGACGAGCGCGATCAGAGCGCGACCGAGGCGGCTTTCAACTCGCTTTATTACGTGGCCGACCAACGCCTGGCCCGCGGATTTCTGACCGTCATTGACGCGACTAACGTCAAACGGACGGCCCGGGCCAGAGTCCTGAGCCTGGCCAAGGAACGCGACTGTCTGACGGTGGCTATTGTCCTCAACCTCCCCAAACAGCTCTGCCTGGAGCGGGACGCGGCCCGGCCCGCCCCCCTGGGGCCCAAAGTCATCAACCGCCAGGTCGATGACTTGCGACAATCTCTCAAACATTTGCGCCAAGAGGGGTTTACCCGCGTTTATGTCTTGAGCGACCAGGCTGAGGCCGACAGCGTGGAAATCCACCGGGTCCCCCTCTGGGTCAACAAGCGAGCCGAGACCGGGCCTTTTGACATTATTGGCGATGTCCACGGTTGTTATGACGAGTTGGTGGAGTTACTGGAAAAGCTCGGCTACCAAGTTGACCAGGCCAACAATCGGGTCACCGCCCCCCCCGGGCGGCGGGTCATCTTCCTGGGCGACCTTAGCGATCGCGGCCCGAAAAGCCTGGCCTCTTTGCGTCTGGCCATGGGCCTAGTCAAAGAGGGGTCCGCCCTCTGTGTCTGTGGCAACCACGACCAGAAGCTGCAAAAAGTTCTGCGCGGCTCCGGCTCTCTGGCCCAATGGCCCTTGAAAGATTCACCAGGGGCCAAAGCCGCGGAAACTTCCGGGCTGGCCAAAACCCTGGCCGAGCTGCGCGAGGCCAGCCCCAAGCTCCTTAAAGAGATCCAGACTTTCCTGGGCGATTTGCGGAGCCATTATGTCCTGGACGGCGGGCGCCTGGTCGTGGCCCACGCCGGCCTGCCAGAAAAATATCAGGGCCGCGGCTCGGGCCGAGTTCGAGCCTTTTGCCTTTATGGCGAGACAACCGGGGAAAGAGACGAGTTCGGCCTGCCGGTTCGCCTGCCTTGGGCCGAGGACTATCGCGGCCAGGCCCTGGTGGTCTATGGGCACACCCCCACCCCAGAGCCCCTGACCCTCAACAATACCATCTGCCTGGACACCGGCTGCGCTTTTGGGGGAGCTTTGAGCGCCTATCGTTATCCCGAGGGAGAGATAGCTCAAGTCAAAGCCAAGCGAGTCTATCAAGAGCCCCTCCGACCCTGGCCCGAGCCCCCAGAGCCGGCGGACGACATTTTAAGCGTGGAGGACTTTTTGGGGGCCAAATCCCTGGACACCCGACTGCGGGGCTTCATCAAAATCAAGGCCGAAAACGCGGCCGCGGCCCTGGAGGCCATGAGTCGCTTCGCGGCCGATCCTCACTGGCTTATTTACCTGCCCCCCACCATGTCGCCTGGCGAGACCAGCCCCCGGCCTGACTACCTGGAGCGCCCGGAAGAGGCTCTGGATTATTACCAATCTCGCGGAATCGCCACGGTCATCTGCGAGGAAAAGCACATGGGCTCGCGGGCGGTGATCATTGTTGGCCGCGACGCGAGGACGGCTCAAAAACGATTTCAGGCCCCAGGCAAGAGTCAGGGAATAATTTACACCCGGACCGGGCGCCATTTCTTTGACGACCCCGCGACCGAGGCGGCCCTGCTGGAACGCCTGGCCCAAGCCCTCAGCCAGTCGGGGTTCTGGGAGAAATTCGCCACCGACTGGGTCTGTCTGGACACCGAAATCCTGCCCTGGTCAGCCAAGGCTCTCAAACTTTTACGCGACCAGTACGCCTCGGTGGGCCGGGCCGGTCGCGAGGGGCTGACCCTGACTCTGGCCGCTCTGGATAAGGCCACCCAGGCTTTGAATGGGGCCGATAACTCTGAGGCGCGGGCGACCCTCGCGGAGCTCCAGGCTAAGCAAACGGCCCGCCTAACGGCTTTGGAACTGTACGTCGCGGCCTATCGACGCTACTGCTGGGACGTGGTCTCCCTGGATGACTACCGGATCGCCCCGTTCCATCTGCTGGCCACCGAGGGACGGGTCTGGGTGGATCAGAAACACTCCTGGCATCTGGAAACCCTGGCGGCGAGCCTGACTAACCAGGACCCTCTGTTTCTGGCCACTAAACATTTGATTGTTGAGCTGGACAGCGAGCGGAGCGTGACCCGGGCCATCGACTGGTGGGAAGAGCTGACCGCCGCCGGGGGCGAGGGCCTGGTGGTCAAACCCTTGAGCTTCTTCGCCCAAAAAGACGGCAAACTCTTGCAACCCGCCATCAAATGTCGAGGCCGGGAGTATTTGCGGATTATCTATGGCCCGGAATACGCCCTGGGCGACAATCTGGCGAGGTTGAAAAATCGGAACCTCAACCGCAAACGCGGTCTGGCCTTAAATGAGTTCGCCCTGGGGGTGGAGGCCTTGGAGAGATTTGTCCGCCGCGAGCCCTTAAGGCGCGTTCATGAGGCTGTTTGGGGCGTTCTGGCCCTGGGCTCCGAGCCAACGGATCCACGGCTGTGAGCCAACCGGATTTTGCCTTGAGCGAAAAGGCCCGAGGTCAGTCAACCGCGGCTCTCAAAAAACGCCGAAAATAATCAAGCCTATAATGGGTTTCGCCCTGGAGTTTTCTGGAAAATTAAGCGACGCGATGGCTTAAAAGGGTGGCGGCTCTTGGGCCAGTGGGCCCAGGGGGATGGTCAAGTCCGGATAATTGGCCACGCCCAGATAGGCGGCCTCATAAACAAACTGGCTTTCCAGCACGGACTGGACGTAGCGGACCGTCTCGGGCAAGGGGAGAGTCTCGATAAAAATGTCCAAAGGCGTTCCCTGCCGAGCTTCCAGGTAACTTTTGATGTTGAAAGGGCCCCCGTTATAGGCGGCCACCGCCAGAGGCCAATGGCCAAATGCCCGCTTGAGCTCATTTAAATACCAGGTCCCGTAACGGATATTCAAGGCCGGGTCAAACAGATCCTCTTCCCGAGGCTCCGGCTCACCCAAGGCGGTAGCGATGGCTTTAGCCGTGGACGGCAGCAGTTGAGCCAGTCCTCGAGCGTTGGAGGCGGAAACCGCGTCCGCCTGAAAGGCGCTTTCCACGCGGATGACTGACAACGTCAGCTCCGGAGGGAGGCCATAAAGGCGGTAGGCCCGCAGGATCGGCTGGCCATAGACGACCGGATGCGCCCAGGCCCGGAAGGACGCCCCCGGCGAGGACGATTTAACCTGGCTCAAAAAACGCAACGCCAGGCGGTAATCGCCACCCTGGGCGGCCAAAATAATCCATCTGGCCAGGTCCTCATTGAGCTCCTCCGGCTTTTTCGGCAGCAGCGCCTCATAGCCGCCAGCTAACTCACTTAAGGCTTCTCGGAGATCCCCCAGGGCCAGATAGTGATTGATGACCGCCTTGGTCCGAGCAGCCTCCCCGCTGGCCAGCCTCTGACTTATTTCCGGTCGCAAGCTCGGCCAGGGCCAAGGCAGCCGGTCGGAAAGCCATAGATAAAAGCCTAGGGTGTCCTGGTCCCGGGGGCCCTCCAGGAGGGGAACCATCTTCTGGGCCAGAGGTTTGGGCCGCCCCTCGTCGTTTAAGAACTCATAACGGCCAGCGGCCAGAATCTGGTAATAGCCCGGAGCCCTAGAGCGGGCTATTTTGTAAGCCTGGGCGGCGTCGGTAAAACGCAGTTGCGACTCCAGGGCCCGACCCTTGAAATACAAAGCCCTGACGCCCTGCGCCCCCAGACGGTTTTCCTCAGCCGCGAAATAAGCCTCCGCCGCCTCTGGGTTTTTTTCCACCAGACAGGAAAGACCCAGATAATAGGACCAGGAGATGAGCCTCTTTTTCAGCTCCGGCTCATCCGCCAAGAGATCCACGGCCCGCTTGGTCAGCCCCCCTTTGACCAGGACGTCAAAAACCCGGGCCAATTCCTTGAGGCGGGCGGCCCCCTTTAAAACCTTGGCCACCCCCAGCCGAATGTCGGCGGCCTCAGCCAGCCGCCCCTGACGAAGGTAAAGCACGGCCAGATAGCGCCGCGAGCCCAAATCAGGTTTCCCTTTCCAATAAGCCTCCGCCTCGGCGAAATTGCCTAATCTTAAATCCAGGACCGCTCCAAAGGACTCCAGGTCAGCCCGAACGGCCGTCGGCAGGGCCACGTCCGCCAGAGTCTCGGTCAAAAGGCTTTTGGCCTCCTGATTGCGCCACTCCAGGGCCAGCAGACGCGCCAACCTAGCCCGGGCCAGATAATCCCCCGACTCGGAGAGGTTTCGCAGGAGAGCGCGGTAGCCGGACAGAGCTCGCACCCAATAACGATCCCTATTTTTACCCCGCAAAATCTGGTCGTACAACGACAGAGAAGCCGCGGGATCGGCCACGGACAAAAGCCCCGCCTCCAAGGCGGCCAGGCCTGGCCAGGATCTGAGCTCATTGGACTGACGGCGGATAAACTGGAGGGCCTCGTCAAACTTCTCTTCCCGAATAAAGCTCACCAGACGCTGATAAGCGGCCTGACGCCGGCCGTGGCGGCTGAGGGACTCGGGAGCCGGGGCGCTCTGGGCGAGCGGTGGGGGCGGGGGCGGGAAGTCAAAAAAAATCATTTGTGGCGGCCCCAGGGCCTCGCCCGAGAGGGCCGCCAGTAAAACAGCGATGGAAATCAGACCAGGCAAAACCCTATCGACCTAAGCCTGAGGGCGGAAGAAATCAATGAGCAGTCGAGCCACTTCCTCGGCCACGCCCAACTGGGCCTCCTCCGAGGAAGCCCCCACGTGCGGGGTGGCCAGAAAATTCGGCAGGCTCAACAGAGGGTTGTCGCCTGGAGGCTCCTGACTGAAGACATCCAGGGCCGCCCCACCAAGCTGACCGCTGGCCAGCGACTCATAGAGGGCTTTCTCGTCCACTAGGCCCCCCCGGGCGCAATTAATAAGAAAAGCCCCTTTTTTCATCTGGGCCAAGACATCTTTATTGACCAGATTGACTGTCTCTGGAGTCTTGGGTAGATGCAAGGAAACATAGTCAGCCCCGGCCCAGATCTCCGGCAGGGTTTTGGGAACCGCCCCAATCTGGCCGAGGGTCTCTGGGGCAAGGAAGGGATCGTAAGCCCAGACGCTCATGTCCAGCCCCCGGGCTTTCTTGGCCACGAGCTTACCCACAAAACCCAGGCCCACCAAACCCAGGACCTTGCCGGAAATCTCGGTCCCTATCAGGCCCTTTTTTTCCCAACGGCCCTCCTTGATGGAGGAAAAAGCCACCCAGAGCTTACGGGCCAGAGAGATGGCCAGGGCGATGGTCAGCTCGGCCACCGCGTTGGCGTTCAACCCCGGAGTGTTGACCACTTTGATTCCCAGCTCAGCGGCCGCTTTGACGTCAATGTTGTCGAGGCCGGCCCCGGCCCGGCCAACAATCCTCAAAGCCCCCTTCTGGCCCTGGGCGAGAACCTCGCGCGTAACGGTGGTGGCGCTCCGGACGACCAGGCCATCGTATTGGCCGATCTCCCGGGCCAGGTCGTCTGGGGAAAGGCCGGACTTCTCCACCACCTCCAGGCCAGCCTTTTTCAAGGTCTCGGGGCAGACGCTCTCAATCTTGTCGCTCAATAAAACTTTCTGGCCCACGCTCAACCTCTCTTTCTCTGGAACTCAGCCATGAACTCCACCAGAGTCCGCACGGCCGCCATATCCACGGCGTTATAAATGGAGGCCCGCATCCCGCCCACGCTGCGATGGCCGTTGAGCCCGGCCATGCCGACTTTCTTGGCCTCGGCCAGAAAATCTTTTTCCAGCTCCTCGTTAGGCAAACGAAAAGTCACGTTCATCGGCGAGCGGCTGTCCTTTCTGGCGGTGCCTCGGAAAAAACCGCCGCTGTTGTCGATGGCCTGGTAAAGAAAATCGGCTTTGGCCTTATTGAGCTCACGCATTTTCTCCAAGCCCCCGATCTCGTCGCGCAACCACTTGAACGTCAGGCCAGCCACGTAAATGGCGAAAACCGGCGGGGTGTTGAACATGCTGTCATGCTCAATGTAAGTGCGATAGTCAAGCATGTGCGGCAGATTTTTCTTCCCGGTCTCGGCCCACTCTGGTCGGATCAGGACTATGGTCAAGCCCGCCGGGCCGACGTTCTTCTGAGCCCCGGCGTGGACCAGGACAAAATCGCTCAGATCCAGGGGCCGCGAGAGAAACTCCGAGGACATGTCGGCGATCAGGGGAGCCGGCGGGTTTTTGGGAAAGCTCGCCCACTGGGTGCCGCGGACCGTGTTGTTGCTGGTCAAGTAAATGTAGCGCGGCTTGGCGGAAAAATTGAACTCCCCCGGGATATAAGTATAGTCATCCGCCTTGGAGGTGGCGGCCAGATGAGCCTTAGCCCCACAGATCTGGGCTTCCTGATAGGCCTTGGTGGACCACAGGCCGGTGTCGATGTAGTCGCACGTCTCCCCCTCGGGAGCGAAGTTCAGGGGAATCATGGCGAACTGGAGACTGGCCCCACCCTGACAGAAGAGGACCTTCCATTCGCGGCCCAGGCCCAGAAGGCTCAACAGGTCAGCCTGAGTCTCCTCAGCCATGGCCACCACTTCCTTGGCCCGATGGCTGTTCTCCATGATGGACATGCCGGTTCCCCGCCAGTCCAGTGTTTCGGCGGCCACAGTCTTCAAGACCGGCAAAGGCAAAGCGGCCGGCCCACCGTTAAAGTTTAAGGCTCTCATCGAAAAATTTCTCCCAATTGAGTTAGCCAGCCTGGCGGCGGTCAGAGTCAAACGCCCCAGAACTCTTTGGCCTTTAAAAGCTTACCATACTATTATTTTTTAACCTGGTCGTCAAACTAAATCCGCGCCCTGGGGAGGGGCTTTTTCCCCTCGCCAGACCCCCGATTGGGAGGGAATTGACTAAGATCGGGGAAGCTATCTCGGACACCGGGCGACTCAGGCCAGCTCCAGACCAAATCCCGGCGAGAGCCAGAGCTCGGTGGAGTGAGCCAGGCCGAGCGGAGAGGCTGAGTTTTCCCAAATTGTTAACTTGTTTGATCGGGTTGAGGCCTTCGCGAAAAGCCTTTTTTCAGGGATTAAGTTTGGTAATATATTAAAAACATTAAATTTAATTTAGATAAAATTTTAATAACCAGAGTCTTAGCGACAACGTCAGGGTTAAGGGAACCGGGAAAATTTGATTTTTTTAGAATAATAAATACAATATTTAATATATTAAACTATTATATTAAAGTACTTATAGACTGGAGGGATGAATTTGAGTCTACTTTTTTGAGGACAAACTTCTCAGAAGTTGGCGGCGTTACCTTGTTTGAGCTAATTTACTCTAGCGGGGAATCAAAAACTTTTTTTTCTCATTTAGGCAAAGAACTCACTGATTTGGATTTTAATGAAGGAATATTTAATGGCTGAGGTTGATGATGACAACATAATAGGTTACAGGCGCGACATCGCCTAGAAAGGCGCTATTTCCAAGAGACCGCGGCGCGCGCTTGAGCTATTCGCTCCTGAGCTGGCTAAAAAGTGGGATCAAAGCAAACAAATTTCTGGCGCTCTTGACACTAGCTTGCTTAGGGCTGGTTCGGCTACTGACAAATATTCCCGGAAACCGGATGTTTTGTTCAGCGTCCCAATGTTTGATAACTTTGTTTTCGACCTCATTCCCCTGATTGCCAGTTGCGCCTACCTGTCGGAAGATGAAATCGTTGTTCTCCAAAAATAATTGGAGAGATATAAAATGGCGGTAATACCTATGACTTATGGTAAGCTCTTTTAGGACTGACAATTGCGGATAGGCCTATCGCAAGTCCAAGCGGAAGGCCTCGAGAAAGCCCGGGCGCAACTCCTGGCGGAAAGTCGAAATGGTGGCCAAAAAAGCTAAATGGAAGCTTGGATTGAATCAATAATTGAAGTCGCGAAATAAATGTTAGCCGCTAACGAGTCCAAACCTATGATTGCCACGTGGCCTACCTGCCGAAGGAAACTATTCCCTCTCTCTCCAAAAAAATTTGTTGAGCTGGGTTTCATAATCCTGACAGTTGTCAATGATTCCGTTAGAGCCAAAAACCTCTGATCCCTGGGGGTTTCTGAAGAATGGATTAATTTCCATAATCACCTTTAAAATCTTAAAATTTACTTAAATCAATAATTCCGCAAATTTCCCGGTGGCCGAGACATTGTTTTTGACCTGGTGGCTAGTGTCCTGGAAGGAAAATTCGCTCACTCTTAAAATAGCTGACTCCCGCGCCTGAGACTTGGCGGTCGCAATGGCGACTCTAGCTCTTTCAACTTTGGCCAGCCAATGATAGGCTTTTGTCTTATCATTATGATAATCGATAAACGAATATATTTTATTGCCCAAATCATCAACAGAATTAAAGAAGCCTCTCCGAACGCGCTTATCTGTGAGTTCCCGGAACCAACGCCCAACCAAGCTCAACCATGAAGAATATATCTGAGTAAAATGAAAATAAAACCTGGGATGATTGTCCAACCACAATTGAAATAAGAAAAAAAATTGTCGCGCGCTAACGCGGCTAAATCAAATTATTGCCAGGCGCTTTGACTCGCTGGGGAAAAAAATCCTTTCGCCACAGGAAAATTAGCGCCGGGAGGCTTCCGAAACCTGACAGTTGGAAGTGAGGCCGTCTGAGCCAGGAACCTCTGAATTGATTTATTTTTTTTGGAGAATAGGTATTTTTGCCTATAATCAACTCTAAAGTATTATAACTAACTTAAATCAATATTTTGTAAAGTAAATTTTCCTGGATCGGAGACACTTTTTTTGACCTGGCGGGCTTGACCTTTGGGATTGCCAAGTCACCAATTTCAATTAGCTGGCCAATTCCCAATGGTCTAGCCCAAATGTTAACGCTTATGTTATAATAAAAAAAATTCGGCCCCAAAAGGACTCAATAATGACGGGTCAACCCTCGCCCCCCAGCTCCTCCCTGGACCAGCTTCTGGACTTTTTTCTGGCTCACCTGCGCGTGGAAAAAAGTTTGTCCGGGCACACTTTGGAATCCTATGGCCGCTCCGTGGCCGGTTTTCTGGCTTACCTGGGGGCGGTGGGAGTGACTGAGGCCCAGAGAATAGAAAGGGCCCACCTCAATAATTATCTCCTGGAGCTGACCCAGAGTCGGGCCTTGTCCCCACGCAGCCGGGCGGCTCATCTGTCGGCGATTCGGGGCTTTTTGGGCTTCCTGGCCCAGGAGGGCGTCATTCCTCAAAACCCGGCCCACCAGATCTCTGGCCCGCGTCTTCCTCGGACCCTCCCCAAGGCCCTCTCCGAGGAGGACACCCTCACCCTCATCGCCGCCCCAGAGCCCGAAATCCCCTTTGGCCTGCGGAACCGGGCCATGCTGGAGCTTTTATACGCCGGCGGACTCCGCGTCTCGGAGCTACTGAGCCTAACGTTGAGCCAGCTCAACCTGCCCGACGCTTTCGCCCGGATTATCGGCAAAGGCTCCAAGGAGAGGATCACCCCCATCGGCCAGACAGCCGTAGACCTGGTTGGTCAGTACCTGACCAAGGCTCGACCCTTGCTCGCCAAGCCAACCAGCGGCCCAACGGTCTTTTTAAACAAGCGCGGCCAGAAAATGTCCCGCCAGTATTTTTGGAAACTGCTGGGCCAGGAGGCGGTCAAAGCCGGGCTGGATCCAGTTTCCCCCCACGTCCTGAGACACTCCTTCGCCACCCATCTGGTCGCGGGCGGGGCGGACCTGCGGGCGGTCCAAATGATGCTGGGCCACGCCAGCCTGGCCACGACCGAGGTTTATCTCAAGGTTACCAACCGGCGCCTGCGTGAGGTCCACGATCGTTATCATCCGCGCTCTGGACGAGCCAAATGAGCGGCCCAGGCCCTAACGAGGGTCGCCAGAGCGCTAAGGGGACTAATCAGGAAATTCGGACCCTCATCACCACCCACGTCAACCCCGACTATGATGGGGTGGCCTCCATGATGGCGGCCAGTCGCTTGTACCCGGACGCGGTCATGGTCTTTCCCGGGGGGCAAGAAAAAAACATCCGCAATTATTTTATTGAGTCGATTCTTTATCTCTTTAACGTGGCCCGGCCCAAAGACATTGATCTGACCAAGGTGGAGCTTTTGGTGGTGGTGGACACCCGCCAGCGAGAGCGCCTGGGCCTGGTCGCCCCAGTTTTGAAAAACCCCCAACTGAGAATCCATATCTACGACCACCACCCAGATAGCCCCGCCGACCTGCGGGCCGAGGAGTCCCACGTGGCCCAGGTGGGAGCCACGGTCACCCTGATGACGGAAACCCTGCGGGAAAAAGGCCTGGCCATCTCCCCCCAGGAAGCCACCATGCTGGCCCTGGGTCTGTACGAGGACACTGGCTCCTTCACCTTCTCCTCCACCACCACCCGGGATCTTCGGGCCGCCGCCGAGCTTTTGGAGCTGGGGGCGGACCTGCGCGTGGTGGCTGAGCTGACGGCCCGGGAATTGACCGCCCAACAACTGTCCCTTTTAAATGAGCTCATCATCAACGCCGAAATCCGTCAGGCTCGCGGTCGCAATCTCGCCGTGGCCCAGGCCAAGCGGGAAACCCACATTGATGAGCTGGCGGTCCTGGCCCATAAGATGATGGACATCATGGCCCTGGACACCTTGTTTTTGCTAGTGGAGATGGAAAACCTGGTCCAGCTGGTGGCCCGTTCCCGCAATTCGGCCATTGACGTGGGCAAAATAGCTCAAGCTCTGGGTGGTGGTGGGCACGCCAGCGCCGCCGCCGCCTCGTTTCGAGGCCGCAATCTGGAAGAGGCCCGCCAGCGGCTGGAGGGAGTCCTCTCCCAGGCCATCAGTCGCCTCTACACCGCGGCCCACCTGATGTCCCGCCCCCCCATCAGCCTCCCCGCCGATCGGCCCATGTCCGAGGCTCAGGACCTGATGGTCCGCTCAGGGCTCTCCGTGCTGCTGGTGAGCGATGAGGCCGGCAAACCCCGGGGCTATATCACCGAGCCCAACCTGGGTCGAGCCATTTACCTGGGGTTGAATAACTATCCCATCCGGGATTTCATGACCAGTGAGTTTCACACCGTTCAAGCCTCGGCCTCCTTTAATGAGGTCAAATCCATTGTCCTGGACCAAAAACAACGGGTTCTGCCGGTCATTGACCAAAATGGCCTGACCATCGGGGTCATCACCCGAACCGATCTGATCCATCACCTCAGCTCCGACGATCGCTCTAACCCCAAGAACTCCCGCCAGGCCGATCACCCCTTTGAGCGGTCCTTGTCCGGTTTGATGGAAAACCGCCTTCCCCCGGGGGTCCTGGCCTTGTTAAGGGATCTGGGACGACTGGCCGAGAAGAATGACCTCTCCATTTATCTGGTGGGCGGCTCGGTGCGGGATCTCATTATGCTCAAACCCATCCAGGATCTGGATCTAACCCTGACTGGGGACATGAGCCAGTTCATCAGCGCTTTCGCCGAGGAGCGCTCGGACGTGCGGGTTAAAAACCACCCACGTTTCAAGACAGCCACCCTGACCCTGGCCGATGGGTTCCGACTCGATCTCTCCAGCGCCCGATTGGAGTATTACGAGTATCCAGGAGCCATGCCCATTGTCCGGCACGCCTCCATCAGGATTGACTTGCAAAGGCGTGATTTCACAATCAACGCCATGGCCTTGAGCCTCAACTCCGATGACTTCGGTCGGCTTCTGGATTTTTACCGGGGCTATCAGGATCTCAAGGACGGGCTGATCCGAGTTTTGCACAGCCTCAGCTTCATTGAGGATCCCACCCGGGCATTTCGGGCGGTCCGCTTTGAGGCCCGACTGGGCTTTAGGATCAGTCGGATGACAGAAAAACTCCTGGATAACGCCTTGAAAAACGGCTTCATCACCAATCTGCATCCCCGCCGGATAATGGCCGAGTTACGGCACATCTGCGAAGAGGAGGAACCGGGCCCGAGCTTGAAGCGCTTGGGGGAGCTGGGGCTTTTACAATGTGTCCATCCCAACCTCAAGCTTAACCCCAAGCAGATCGACCGTTTCCGCCGCGTGGCCCGGGTCAAGGACTGGTACCGGCTGACCTTTGGGGAAAAATTCTCCCCAGTCTGGCTGGTCTGGCTGCTGGCTCTGGGCGAGGGCCTGGATCAAGAGGAATTATCCGAGATGGTGGAAAATCTTGACACTGGCAAAAAAGTGGCCCGGGTCATGGTTGAGGAAAGAAAACATCTCCGGGAAATTCTGGCTCGCTACCAGGCCCAGCGACGCGGGACGCTCCTGAAGGCTTCGGAGGCCGACCGAATCTTCTCCAGCCTCTCCTGGCCTGGAACCTTGTACCTGATGGCCATGACCTCAGGGGAGCCCTTGGCTCGGGCTGGCTCAGCCTACCTGACTCACTACCGCTTGGTCAAAACCCATTGCACGGGCAAGGAACTGATCGCGCTAGGCTATAAACCCGGGCCCCGGCTGCAGGAGGCCCTGGTGGCTATCCGAGAGGCCAAACTTGATGGCCTGGTCAACACTCTTGACGAAGAACTGGAGTTGGCCGAAAAATTTTTGCGCGAGCTCCCCGAGGAAGACCCAACCTAGCCGCGACGTGACAGGTCGCCGGCTTGTTAATTGACGGGCTAAATTGTTAAGATAACCCCAGAGGGAAAATTCCTTTCCCTTTTGGCTCAAGCGTTTACCTCAAACATTTATAACCGGAGTTCCCATGTCCAGCAAAAAAATTCTCTTCTTGGCGGGCGATTACGTGGAAGACCTCGAAATCATGGTCCCCTTTCAGGCTCTGGCCGCCGTTGGCTACGAGACCCACGCCGCCTGCCCGGGCAAAAAGGCCGGCGACCTCATCAGAACGGCCATTCACGACTTTGAGGGAGACCAAACCTACTCAGAGAAGCGGGGCCATAACTTTGTCCTCAACGCCGACTTCGACTCCCTCAACACCGCCAACTACGTGGCTCTGGTCATCCCCGGCGGCCGGGCTCCGGAATATCTGCGCCTGAACGCCCGGGTCCTGGAGATTGTCCGGGAATTTGACGCGGCCAAAAAACCCATCGCCGCCATCTGCCACGGCCCCCAGATCCTGGCGGCCGCCGGTATTCTCAAGGGCCGGCGCTCCATGGCCTACCCGGCGGTCCAACCGGAGGTGGTCGGGGCTGGCTCAACCTGGGCGGAGGTCAGTCCCGGGGCTGACAACTCCGTGATAGACGGGCACCTCATCACCGCCCCGGCCTGGCCGGCTCACCCGGCCTGGATTCGGGACACTCTCAAAGTTCTGGGGGCCAAGATCGAGATCTGAGCCCCGCGGGGCCGCGGGCTCATCAGTCTCGGCCTGGAAAAATGGCCCCTCGCGCCAGATTGGCCCAAGGGCCCCTTGCTTTACTGTTCAGCTGAAATATGGGATAATCACCCTATATGATTATTTTGGTAAATTGGCTCGCCAGCCCACCCGCGCGTTGGTGAGCCTTTATCAGGATTTATACCGCCGCTTCGCCCCAAGGCCAGTGTAAACTCGCGAGTTTTCAGCCCCCGGGTCAGTTTTTGACAAACCCGGAACATCAACCCCAGGGCCAGGGGCGATACGATTGACCGTCTTGGGGTTTTACATAAATTTTACAGTTGAGGTCAAAACCTATGGCTTCCAAACTGGTTTACTCTTTTGGCGGAACGGTGACCGATGGTCACGGCGGCTTGCGAAATCTGCTGGGCGGCAAAGGGGCCAACCTGGCTGAGATGGCCAGAATAGGCCTGCCGGTGCCCGCCGGCTTCACCATCACCACGGAAGTCTGCGCCTCTTATTACGCGGATGGCAAAACTTTTACCCCCCAACTCCGCAAAGACGTCTCCGCCGCCCTGACCAAGGTGGAAAAGCGCATGGGGGCTCAATTCGGCTCCCCGGACAACCCTCTTCTGGTTTCCTGTCGCTCGGGGGCCAGAGTGTCCATGCCCGGCATGATGGACACAGTTTTAAACATCGGCCTCAATGATCAAACCGCCCAAGGCCTGATCGCCAAGACCAAAAACCCTCGTTTCGTCTACGACTCCTATCGCCGATTCGTGGCCATGTACGGGGACGTGGTCATGGGAATTCACCCTCTGACTGAAAAGCATGTCAACCCCTTTGACGAGATCATTGAGGAAGTCAAAATACTCAACGGTTATAAAAGCGACACCGAGTTGAAGGTGGAAGACCTGATTTCCCTGGTCGCCTCCTTTAAGAACTTGATCGCCCGGCGGCTGGGCCGACCTTTTCCAGAAGATCCCATTGAGCAGCTTTGGGGAGCCATCGCCGCCGTGTTTGACTCCTGGATGGTCCAAAGGGCCATTGATTACCGCAAACTCAACAATATTCCCATGTCCTGGGGCACCGCGGTCACGGTCCAGGCCATGGTCTTCGGCAACATGGGCGACCGGTCGGCCACCGGGGTCGCCTTCTCCCGGGATCCCTCAACAGGGGAGAACTACTTCTACGGCGAGTACCTCATTAACGCCCAGGGCGAGGACGTGGTGGCCGGCACCCGCACCCCCAACCCCATCAACCGCTCCAAACCGCTGCCGGCCGGAGCGATTTCCACCCTGGCCGACGACCTGCCGGAAGTCTACCGTCAACTGGACCAGATCCGGCTGACCCTGGAAAATCACTACCGGGACATGCAAGATATTGAGTTCACCATCCAGGAAGGCAAACTCTGGATGCTCCAATGTCGCAACGGCAAACGGACCGCCAAGGCGGCCCTGCGCATTTCCCTGGATCTAGTTCGCGAGGGGATGATTACGGTGGATGAGGCCATCTTGCGCATGGACCCCGAGCAGATCAGCCAGCTGCTGCACCCCTCCTTTGATTTCAAGGACCCCAATTACAGAAACCGGGTCATCCTGGCCAGAGGTTTGCCGGCCTCGCCAGGGGCGGCCACTGGCCGGGCCGTCTTCTCGGCCTCGGACGCTGAGGCCCAGGCGGCCAATGGCGAAAAAGTCATTCTCATTCGCGTGGAGACCAGCCCCGAGGACATCCGAGGCATGAACGCCGCCCAGGGCATTCTGACGGCCCGGGGAGGAATGACCAGTCACGCCGCCGTGGTGGCCCGAGGCATGGGTCGGACCTGCGTGGCCGGGGCCTCGGATATCACAGTCGATTACATGCGCGGCTCCTTCACCACCAAAAAGGGCCAGACCATCCGAGCCGGCGACTGGATTTCCCTAGATGGCTCCAAGGGCGAGATCATCGAAGGGACCCTCCCGACTAAAAAGGCCAACATCTCCGGCGACTTCAGCGCCTTTATGGACTGGGTGGAAAAGGCCAAAACCCTCAAGGTCCGCACCAACGCCGATACCCCCCATGACTCCGAGGTGGCTCGCCAGTACGGGGCTGAGGGTATCGGCCTGTGCCGCACTGAGCACATGTTTTTTGAGTCTGACCGCATTGACCATGTCCGGGCCATGATTCTAGCTGACGACGAAACCAAACGGAAAAAAGCCCTGGGTAATCTGCTGCCCATGCAACGCGACGATTTTTACCGGATCTTCCAGGCCATGAACGGCTACCCGGTAACCATTCGCACCCTGGATCCGCCTTTGCATGAGTTTCTGCCCCACACTGACCGGGAAATCGACGAACTGGCTGACAAGTTCCATCTTTCCGCCCAGAAAGTCAAAGCCCGGATAAACGCCCTGAGAGAGCAGAACCCGATGCTCGGTTTAAGAGGGTGCCGATTGGGCATTGTTCACCCGGAAATCACCTCCATGCAAGCTCGAGCCATTTTCGAGGCCGCGGTCAAGGCCACCAAGGATAACGTCAAGGTCTTGCCGGAAATCATGATTCCCCTGGTTGGGCACCCGAAGGAGTTCGCCCTCCAGAAGAAAATCGTGGACGAGGTAGCCCTGGAGGTCTTTGAGGAAACCGGCGTCAAGGTCCCTTACCTGGTCGGCACCATGATTGAGCTGCCTCGAGCCGCCCTGGTGTCGGACCGGATTGTCAAAGCTGGGGCGGAGTTCTTCTCCTTTGGCACTAACGATTTGACCCAAACCACGTTTGGCCTCTCGCGCGATGACTCGGGAACCTTCCTGCCTGATTACCTGGCCAAGCAAATCTGGGAAAGAGATCCCTTTGTCTCAATTGATCAGGACTCAGTTGGCGAGCTTCTGAGTATCGGCCTCCAACGAGGCCGCTCAGTTAACAAAAGTCTCAAGGTGGGCATCTGCGGCGAGCACGGAGGGGATCCAGACTCAGTGGCCTTCTGCTGTCGGCAAGGGCTGGATTATGTCTCCTGCTCGCCCCCCCGGGTGCCAGTGGCCAGGTTAGCCGCCGCCCAGGAAGCCATCCGGGCCAAACTATCTAAGGGCCAAGGAGTTGGCCAGACCGCCAAACCCGCCCCTGACCAACCCAAGACGAAAACCAAAAAGGCGGTCGCGGGCCAAAAAACCCTCGCCAAGTCTGGGTCAAGCCCGAAAACCGCCACCAAAACCCCTGAAGCGAAAAAAACCCGGGCCGGGGCGACCATTAAGCCCTCGCCGAAAACCAAGGCGGTCGTTAAAAAGCCCGACCCAAAAACCGTAAAGGTCCCGAAAAAACCAGGCCCAAAACCTGGCGCGACCAGGAAGGCGGTCCCCAAGGTCGCGGAGCCCAAAACCACTCGAGCCCAAAAGGCGGCTCCGAAAGCCGCCAGTCGGTCTAAAGCGGCTAAAACCAAAAGCCCGACCAAGGCGCCGATCAAACCTCGGAAAACTCCCGGGCCGGTCAAAAGCGCCAGCCCGGGAGTTAAAAAACCGCGGAAAAAATAAACCTGACCGCCGAGCCCCCAGGCGCCAACCTCAAATTGGCCCTCGGGGGCTTCGCTTAACCTGACCAAAACTCTCCCGCCCACCGCGAAATCTTGGCAAAACCAAATCGCCAGGCCTTAGCTCACGCGCTCAGATTTTTTCACCCCCTCGCCATTCCATTAGCTTTTACCCGCGGGTTTTTCCAATTAGGCGGCCTTAATATTGTTATTATTTGATAAATTTGAGTCAGGTTCTGACGGGCGCGAATTTCATTTTCGTCTCGAGCGATTATACCATTGGCAATCTTTATTATTACTTTATCTTCATTTTCAAGTATGTCTGCCACAAGTCTGACCAAAAACAAGTCTAGCCAAACATAAGTCTGGCTAAAAAAAACGGGCTCGGAGCGAGAGACTCTGAGCCCGGCGAAGAAAAAGCCTCAGCCTTAAACAGGGAAAGCCTCGGAGAGCTTAACCAGGTTTTCGTACTCCTGATTGACCCGGGCCTGAATCTTTTCAATGTCCTCGGGCTTGAGGTGGCGGAAGCGCCCCTGCTGCTTGAGGTAATCGGTCACGGGAATGGGATTGTCAATTTTGCGGTTCAGGACGTAATGGCCATCCAGAACCTCATAAAGGGGAAATATCCTGGAGTTGACGACCAAGCGGCTGCATTCCACCGCCAATTCCGGCTTCATGCGCCAACCGGTCGGGCAGGGGGCGTAGACGTGCAGATAAGCTGGTCCCTCAATAGCGGCGGCCCGCCGAATCTTGTTCATCAGATCCAGATGAAAGGCCGGGCTAGCCGTGGCCACGTAAGGCACGCCATGAGCGGCGGCGATGGCCGGCATGTTCTTTTTCCAGGTGTTCTGGCCCTGGGAGTGGCTACCCACTGGGGAGGTGGTGGTGTTGGCCCCAAAAGGTGTCGCCGAGCTGCGCTGGATCCCGGTGTTCATGTAGGCCTCGTTATCCAGGCAAACATAAATGAAATCCCGGTGATGGCGCTCCAGGGCCCCCGAGAGAGCCTGCAACCCGATGTCAGCCGTCCCCCCATCGCCGGCCACGGCCACCACAGGAATCCTCTTGTCCGGGCCTTTGCCTTTTTTCCTCAGGATGTTGACCGCCGACTCCACGCCAGAAGCCACGGCGGCGGCGTTCTCAAAGGCCACGTGGAGCCAGGGCATGCGCCAGGAGGACTGCGGGAAGGTGCTGGTGCAGACTTCCATGCAGCCGGTGGCGGAAACCGCGATAAAGTCGGTTCCCAAAGATTTAAGAAGCAGTCTCAAAGCCAGAACCTCTCCGCACCCCTGACAGGCCCGATGGCCGGAAGCCAGGGAATCAGGGCCTTTGGGAAAGGTCTTGGCGGTTACTTTTTCGTACGGGACATCCGCGGCTCTCACTCCAGCACCCCCAGTATCTCAAAGGAACTCTGGCTATCTTTGGCGCTCTTGACGCGCTCGACAGTTGTTTTGAAATCAGCTCGCCGGACATCGCGCCCACCCAGGCCGAGGATGAAGTTAAAGACCTTCGGTGGCTGGGGCGAGTCATAAAGTATGGATTTGATTTCCAGGCAGACCGGGCCATAAGGGGCCCCCATGACCAGGTGCCGGTCAATGACGGCCACCGCCTTGGCTTTGGCCAGAGCCGCCCGCAGCTCCTCCGTGGGAAAGGGGCGCCAGAGCCGCAGGCGGACCAGGCCAACCTTCTGGCCGGCCTCGCGCATCTCGTCGACCGCGGTCATGGCCGTCTCGGAGATGGAGCCCATAGTCAGGATAATGATCTCAGCGTCCTCGTGTCGATAGGTTTCCACCAGATTGTACTTGCGGCCGAAACTCTTCTCAAACTCGCCAAAAACGCTGACAATATGTTTTTTGGAATTGACCAAAAGGTCATCCGTGGCCTTCTTGATCTCCGTGAAATTCTCTGGGGTCCCCAAAAGGCCGATGGACAGGGGCTTGGATATATCCAACTTGATCTCGGCCTGGTTGGGGGGCAGAAAAGCGTCCACCTGGGCTTTTTCCGGGATGAGGATGGGCTCAATGAAATGGGAAAGGGTAAAGCCGTCAATGTTCAAAGACACGGGCAAGCGCACTTCGGGATGCTCGCCGATCCGGAAGGACATGATCGTCAAATCCAGGGCCTCCTGGCCATTTTCGGCGAAGAGGGCGATCCAGCCGGCGTCCCGCACGCTCATGATATCGCTGTGATCGTTCCAGATGTTGATGGGGGCGGACAGGGCCCGGTTGGCCACTAAAAGGACAATGGGGGTCCGCAGGGTCGGAGCGATGTAGATCATCTCGTTCATCAAGGCTAGGCCCTGGGAACTGGTGGCCGTGAAGGTCCTGGCCCCGGCGGCCGAGGAGCCAATGCAAGCGCTCATGGCCGAGTGCTCCGACTCCACCGGAATATAAGCGGCGTTCAGGGTTCCGTCGGCGACCAGCTCCGACAGATGCTCCACAATATGGGTCTGCGGGGTTATGGGATAGGCGGCCACCACGTCGGTGTCGCACAATTTGACGGCCTCAGCCACCGCCAGGGACACTTCTATGCCGATTGGCTTATTGGCCATGCTTAAACCTCCTCAAGTTCCATCTTGATACACTTCTTGGGGCACTCGTTGGCGCAGACCCCGCAACCCTTGCAGTAATCCAGATCCGCTTTATAGTATTTCTCCTCCGGGCCCTGGTCCTGATAAACCCCGTCCGGGCAATAAATGTAACAAAAACCGCAGTAAACACACTTTTCCCGATCCAGAATGGGCCGAGCGGAGCGCCAATCGCCGGTTTTGAAGTCCATGGTGCTGCCTGGCTTGGCGTGAAATCCAAACGGCATATCCTTGACCCTGAGTTGGGCCTCCACTTTATCCGACATCAGTTGGCCTCCATTTTCGCCTCAGCGTAAGCCTTCTCAAAGGCCGCCAGATTCTTGGGGGCCAGAGCCGGCCCAAAACGATGATTGAATGGCTCCCGCACGTCCTCAGGACTGGCCTGACCCATGACCTTGGAGAAGGCCCCCAACATGACCGTGTTAGTGATGGGCACCTTCAAAATTTCCAGGGCGATGGACATGGCGTCTATGGTGGCGATCTTCTGGGTAAAGCCAAATTGCTGGCGAATGGTCTTGACCGGGTGGGTGGAGTTGATAATCAGGGCCCCATCTTTTTTCAGGCCCGCGTCCACCTTGGTTACGCTCATCACCGTGGGGTCAAGGACGATCACCACATCCGGCTCGTAAACCTTCTCGCGAATACGAATGGGCTGATCGGAGATCCGCAGAAAAGCTGTCACCGGGGCCCCCCGCCGCTCTGGCCCAAAACTGGGAAAGGCCTGAGCGTATTTGCCCATGCCCACCGCGGTCTGGGCCATGAGCTCAGCTGAAGTCACGGCTCCCTGGCCTCCTCGGCCGTGGAATCTGATTTCCAACATAATTCACTCCTGGCTCGGCAGCCATTTTTTAGCGCAAGTTAACCAAAGTCTGCCCCAATACTTAGGAAAAATTCCTGACAACATTATTTTGAAAAATAAATCAAATATAAATATATTTGATAAAATTTACCGCGCTTTTATCTTTAAAACACAACTAAAAAAACAAAAAAATTGCATTAGAAACAAAATAACATATAAATTAAAACCAACAAAATGAGGCCAAAGAATTTCAAAATTAAGCAAAGCGGATTTAACCGCCAATCTAACTTTATTTTAAGGGAAAAGAGGGTTTTAAACAAGGCAGAGTTTCTGGCGACCCCAAACTCCCCCCGACCGAGAGAGGAGCCGGGCCTATTTTTAGGGTATAATGACAGCTCAATTGGTTGATTTACCAGGCCCCAACCCAACCAGATTCCTGACCCAAGAGCGAGCGTATGAGCAGTCAAAAACCCAGCCGCCAGAAAGAAACCCTCGGAAAAATCCTTTTCTACGCCCTGGGCTTGGCCCCGGATGAGTTCGGCCTGTGCCTTGAGGCCAATGGCTTTATTTCCATCAAAGAAGTGGTTGGGGCCCTCCGGCGGGAAGAGGGCTGTCGAGGCCTGACGGAGAGCTGGCTCCGGGAGACGGTGGCCAGCCCGGCCCAGAGCCAGTTGGAGATTGAGGGGCAGCTGATCCGAGTCAAACCCGAGCTCGCCGAACTCCCCAAACCCGAGCCGGCCCTGGAGCCACGCCCCAAATTGTTGTATCTGGGGGTCAAACCCCCGGCTTGGCCAGTCATTTTCCAGACCGGCCTCCGCCCCAAGCCCGGCCAGGAGCGGGTTCATCTTTTCACCTCCGAGGAACTAGCCCGGCAAGTGGCCAGCCGTTTCATCCCCGAGCCGGTCCTGATCACTATAAATAAAGCCCTGGCGGAAAAAGGCGGGGCCAGTTTCTGGAAGTACACCGACCGAATCTACTTGGCCTCAGAAATCGCCCCGACCGCCCTCTTCGGCCCTCCGGTCAAACCTCAGGAAACCGAGGAGAAAACCGCCCCGAGCCCAACGCCCCGAGCCTGGCCCGGGCCCATCGCCCATCATGGCAAAATAAAAGGAAAGAGAGACGACGCGCCTGACTGGAAAAACCAGGCTCGCCGGGACAGGCGCCGCAAATAAGAGGTCAATCGGCGGTCACTTGGTTGCGACCATTTTGCTTGGAAACATACAGGGCCGTGTCAGCCCTGGCCAGAACCGAGATGGCGTTGTCGCCAGGCCGAATCTCGGTTACGCCCATGGAAATGGAGACGTGAATGGTCTTGTCGCTGTGCCGGGAGAGCTTGAATTCCACCCCGGCCACGGCTCGGCGGATTTTCTCGGCCACCTTGGACGCGTCGGTAAGCTTGGCCTCCGGCAGCATGATAATGAACTCATCGCCCCCATAGCGGAAAATGAAATCATCGCAACGCAACAAGTCCGAGACAATCCGGCCCATGTGGGAAAGGATGCTGTCCCCGGCCTGGTGGCCATAAGTGTTATTGACATCGCGAAAGTGGTCAATGTCAAAGATCAAGAGGCTGAAGGTCTCCAGACGGCTATTGCGGAAATTCTCAATGGAAATGTTCACGGCCTCGTCATAGGCCCTTCGGTTGTAAACCCCGGTCAGGGCGTCGCGCATGGAGATGGACTTGAAATCCTCAAGCTCCTTCAATAGCTTGTGACTTTGGGAGACAAAGGTGTCATAATCGCGGCGGACCGAGTCGAGCCGAGACTCCAGGGTGGTCTTTTCCTGGTGCAATTCCTGGAGACGACGCTCGTCCTGCAGGGTTTTCTCCTCAATGGACTGGCACAGGACCTCGACCTTGACCGCGATGAGGGTCAGGAGCTTTTCCGCGTCGGTGAGAGACTCGCCCTCATCGTGGGCCTCGTTGCACGAGTCCTGGATCATCGTCAAGCCCTCGGTCAGGGTCTCGTTGAATTCCCGGTTCTCCTCGTCAATGTAGGAAATGCTCTGGCGGAGAAGGCGCTTGAACTGCTCCTCGGTGTTCATCAGGGTCTTGATAATGTTGGAAAGACGGGCGGTAATCTGGTTTTTTTCCTCAGAGTAATCCTGAATGAAACGACACATCAACTGCGTCAGCGCCGACAGAATGATCTCCTTGGGCTGCCCCTCGTCGATTTTCCTGATGAGGCCCAGGGCCTCCTCATTAAAACGGTAACCCCGATGAGAGGCGATCTGCCTTAAAAAGCGCTTAACATACTCATTGACATTGCCTTCAGGGTGAGGCAGCTCCTCAGCCGGTCGCTCCTCAGACCGCCCCTCGCTCAGAACCAGTCGCAGGCCAACGGCCCGGCTCAATTCCGTGGCCAGGTTCTGGACCTCCTCCAAGGTGAGCTTAGTTTTCTCGACCAGGGCCGCGAGCTGGCCAATCCAAGCGGGGCTTTCTTTGTCAGGATCATGAGCCAGACGGATAACGCTTTTCAACACCGTCTTGAAGGCGAGGATCAAATCAACCTGATCTAGCTCCAACCGAGTTAGAGATCGCTCCATCTCAAGATTCTTGGCCTTTAAAAGCTCCTGGGACTCAATTATGTTAAGCTTTTCATCAATCATGGGCAATCTATCTCGGAAAAGAGACAATTAGTTTAGGAGGCGGTGTTTTTCCGACTCAAAATAGGTAACTTAAAAAACTCAACACCCTCGCCGCGGAGGATTTCCTCCTCGTCAGGGGTGGAGTTCCCCCGGATGTTCCTAGTGGGGGCCACCCCATAGTGCATCTTCAGGGCCTCAGTCGTAAAACTGGAGCCCACGTCCACAAAGTCTTTTTCCAGCCTGGCCGACAGCTCCACCAGTTTCCTGAAGGCCTTGACGGCCAAAGAATCCTGGTCCGGCTTTTTAGCCTGGCCCTCGGGCAAAACTTGAGCCGAGTTGGGACGCGCCCGAACCAATCCGAAGGTGGAAGGCCGTCTGGACACGTTATCGTCCCCGCAGATGGGGCAGAAAATCTGCCCCTCAGCCAACTGTCCTTCCAGATCCGTCAAATCAGTGAACCATCCCTCAAAATGGTGCCCATTAAGGCAGACTAGATCAAAAATAACCATACAAAATCACGTTTTCAGAGCTTTATTAACTATAATAGCTCACCACTGGGAAAATTTTTTTACCAAACCCTGTTCGCTCACGCCTCGGAATGTTTGGCCGTCTGACCGACCGTTGGTTTTTTTTCAAAAAAGGTCAGTTAAAACCCGCCAGTATCATATAACCTGAAGTATCGATCTGTCAAATATCCATTATCCCTAGCCTGAGCCAGCCGCCGGCTCGGCAGAAAGCCCCGCCTAGCTCCGCCCGCCCAAGGCAAAAAAATACACTTTAATCTTAATATTAATTAATAATGAAATAAAATTTTATTTAAAAATTATATATTAATTATAAAAAATATCTTATTTATAAATACTACCTAATTCTCTGATTTCTCACCTGACTCCCCGGCCCTTATGAGCCGCCCAAGGGAGGTAATATACGTATATATTTAAACTAAATTTTAATTTTTATTTGATTAAAATATTTTATACAAAATAAATAAATATAGTTAAAATACTAATTCATCTTTTTTTATCCTTTATTCCTCAAAAAATAGATGCCTCAGCCTAAAGTCAGTTTGTTCGGTCAGGACCACTTTCCAGCCAGGGCTCTTGGTTTTTTCCGCCAGTGGCGTCAAACAGGGCCTCTTTCTCGTCCAGCTCGATTTTTTGGGTTGCCTTGATGGTCGAGAAGACCGCGTCTTCAAGTTGCCAGGCCAGGGCCCGGGCTCCTGATTAACTTGTCAAGAGCGGCTAAGGTAAATTTAAAATTTCAGAGCCGACTTTTTTTCAGCCCCGGATTTTGCTATAATAATGTTTAATTGAGGCAACTGCCCTTATTGGCGAGCTCTAATTTAGACAGCTGTTTCCCATCCTGGGAACTGGAAGCGTTAAGTCGTCCCCTTTTGGGGCGGCGGGAGTTTGTGTATGCAATTTACGGTGACTTTCCGGCACATGGAGCCCTCTGACCACCTTAAAGAGTTTGGTCGGGAAAAAATGGCCCGCCTGGAGAAATTTCTCGACTCGGTCATCGACGTCGACCTGACCTTCACTGTGGAAAAATTTCGCCACCGCGCTGAGGCTGTGGTGACCGCCGATGGCCTCAAAATCAAGGCGGAAGAGGAAACCGAGGACATGTACTCGGCTCTCGACCTCGTGATCGACAAGCTGGAAAAACAAATCAAGCGTCACCGGGAAAAGCTGAAGATTCATTACAAGGGCGCCGGCCAGGCCAAGCGGGGCTCCGGCCATAATGGCGAGAAGGACGAGCCTTCGGTCGCGGTCGCGGTCGAGGACGACGACTTCGTCACCGACCGGATTCGGGATCTCCCCCTGGATTCCATGAGCCTGGAGGAGGCGGCCGCCAAACTGTCCTTATCCAACATCCCCTTCGTGGTTTTTCTGGACCAGGAAAACGGCGGAGTCCGGCTGCTGCGCAAGATGGCCGCCGGTTCCACCGAGCTTGTGCGTTATCACGCCCAATAGCTAACGTCCCCATTTTGGCCGGTCCCCGGCGTCGGCCGGGCCGGCCCTATTTTTTGGCCAACCCATTTCTGGCCAAACCCTCGGCTGGGACAGCCAGGGGCCATGGGGGGGGCTGAAACATGGACCTGAAACAATTCCTGACCCCAGAGGCCATTATTCTGGATCTGACGGCCACCACCTACCCCGAGGCCCTGACGACCATGTGCCAACTGGCGGCCCGGCTTTTGCGGCGGCAGTTGGCGGAGATTCTGGAGCCGGTTCTGGAGCGGGAAAATCTCGGCCCGACCGCCGTGGGGGGCGGGGTGGCCATACCTCATGGCAAAGTGCCGGGCTTGAGCGAGGTTTTCTTGACCTTGGCCCGGATCGCCCCAGGCGCGGAACTGGCTGTGGACAGCCCCGATGGTCAGCCGGTCAAAATCCTGACCCTGGTTTTAAGCCCGATGACGCCCACCAGCGGGCATCTGCGGGTCCTGGCCCTTTTGGGGCGGCTCTGGAAAACCCCTAAGAACCTCAGCCTGTTGTTGGCCGCCCCGGACCAGGAAACCTTTTATCGCCTTTTCCTGGAATTGGCCGCCATAGCCGCTTAGGGCCAGCGAGGAGCGCCCATGGTCGACACCCTCAAAGCCGGTTTGATAATTGTGGTCACAGGCCTTTCTGGCTCGGGCAAGACCTCGGCCCTGAAATCCCTGGAGGACCACGGTTTCATGGCCATTGACAACCTCCCCGTCCTCCTGCTGCCCAAGCTGCTGGCCATCCGCAAGGAAAGCGGCGACTTCATCCGCCTGGCCGTGGGCATGGACGCCCGGGAGATGGATCTCATGACCCATTATGAGGAAGTTTTTGACCAGGCCCGGGAAATGGGTTATGACCTCAAACTCCTTTTTCTGGAGGCGGATGACCAGGTGCTGGTCAAGCGCTTTTCCGAGACCAGACGTCCGCATCCTCTCTCCCAGACCGGGAACCTGGCCGCGGCCATCCGCCTGGAGCGCGAAAAGCTGGCTCCCCTGCGCGGCATCGCCGACCTGATTCTGAACACCACTGGCCTCACCGCCCAACGGCTCAGGGAAATGGTTCTTGAGCGCTTTGTTCAGATCCAGAATCGCCGGAGCCTGGCGGTGGAAGTGCTCTCGTTCGGGTTTAAGAACGGTCTCCCGCCCGAGGCGGATCTGATGCTCGACGTGCGTTTTCTGCCTAATCCCTTTTATGTGGAAAAGCTGCGAGCCCTCGATGGCCGGGACGAGCGAGTCCTGAACTACGTTCTCTCCTTCAACGAGACCAGGGAGTTTTTGGAAAAATTGCTGGACCTGCTGGATTTTCTGCTGCCCCTCTACCAAAGAGAAGGCAAATCTTATCTGACCATCGCCGTGGGCTGCACGGGTGGCCAACATCGCAGCGTGGCCCTGGCCGGCTACCTGTGGGAGCGCCTGAAAACCTGCTTTTCCGGGAGCTTGGTGCTGCGCCACCGGGACATTGTTTAAGGGCCCGATAAAAAATTTTTCAAGGCGGCCCGACCCTTTTCGCGAGGACGGGCCTGAGAAGACGGGGGAAAATCATCTTGATAGGCCTGGTCATCGCCACTCATGGGCGCCTGGGAGAAGAGCTATTGCGAACCGCTGAGCTCATCATCGGGACGGTGGAAAACTGCCTGACCATTCCCGTGGAACTGGATCTGAGCCCGGACGAGCTCAAAACCCGGATGGAGGCGGCCATTCAGAGCCAGGATCAAGGTCAGGGCGTCCTGATTCTGACTGACATGTTCGGGGGGACCCCTTCGAACATCAGCCTCTCCTTTTTAAAGGAGGAGCGAGTCGACATCCTGACCGGGGCCAATCTGCCGATGCTGCTGCGGGCCTGTCAGCAGAGGGAAAAACCGGACGCGACCCTGCGCTCCCTGGCCCTGGACAGCCGCGATTACGCCCGCAAAGGCATTAATATGGCCGGCGACATGCTGGGCAAACGGAGCCGGGCCTAGCCTCGCCCGCGCCGGCCCAGGGGAACGACGATGCCCATAATGGCGACCCGCGTTGACCAAAAGCTCATCCACGGCCAAGTCACTCTGGGCTGGGCCCCCTTTCTGGGCGTGGAGGAAATCATCGTGGCCGACCACCCAGCCATGGACAGCGTGTTGTTAATGGATATCATGGCCTCTGGAGTGCAGCCGCCGGTCAAGGACACCTTCTTTGTCACCCCAGCCCGGCTGCCGGCCTACCTGAAAAGCCGCCAGGGCCAGGATCCCCGGCTGATGATCCTCTTCCGGGACGTGGCTGGGGCTTACGAGGCCATTCAGGAAGGTTTTAAGCCCCCGAGCCTGAACCTGGGCAATCAATTTTATCTGACCCGCCAGGAGACCACCCGGCTCGCGGACAGCTTTTTTGTCAACCGCGAAGACCTGGAGACCCTCATCGCCCTGGCCAACCAGGGCTTAAAAATCTTCTTCCAGTCCCTGCCCGCCGATGAGCCTGTCCCCTTCGACCCTGGGCGCTATCAATGGATCCTCTAAACGCCCCTCATCTCCTGGCCGCTCTGGCTCTAGGCGCCCTCTTAAACCTTGACCGCCAATCATTTGGGCACTTCATGCTGGGCCGACCGCTGGTGACCGGCCTCTTCATGGGTCTGGCCCTGGGCCGGCCCTGGGCCGGGCTGACTCTGGGCCTGTGGACCGAAATCCTCTGGCTTTCCCGACCACCCCTGGGGGGCTTCATCAGCCCCAATGGCGGCCTAGCTGTCTCTTGCGCCCTGCTGGCCTCGACCCTGCTGGCCCGGTTTTTTCCTCTCGCCCCGGAAAGGCCGGTCCTGGTTCTGCTCTTCGCCCTGATTCCGCCATTAGCCAAAATGGCCACAGGCCTTGAGGTCCTCGGTCGGGAAGTGGCCGGTCGCCGGGAGGAGAGACTGGAGCTGTTGGAAAGCCTGCCCCCGCCGGGGCCCGAGCCGGTCTTTTTCTGGGCCAACCTCAAGGGCCTTCTGTTCACCCTGCTGGCCGCCCTAGCCGGCCTGACCGCCGGGACGGGCCTGGTCACCCTGGGGGCGGGCCTGGTAATCAGGCTGGACCCCCAGTGGCTCTGGCCGCTCCTGGATAAACTGGCCCCCCTCATTCCCCTGGTGGGTCTTTCCATCAACGCCGGTCGCCTCCCCAAAAGCCTTTTCGCTTACTATTTTCTAGGCCTGGCCGCCGCCCTGGCCCTGTTGAGCCTCGCCTGAGGGAACCGGCCATGCCCGCCGCTCCCCCCACCCCTCAGGCCGGCCTCACCCGCCGGGCCTTGCGGGCGACCGATCTGCCGGGGGTCCTGGAGCTGGAAACCCTCACCCAGAGTGAGCCCTGGGGCCTGAGGGAATTTCAGGGCGAGTTGAGCCGACCCTTCGCCGCCCCCTGGGGTTTTTTCGCGACCGAGAGCCTGGTGGCCTACTTCTGGGCCTGGCTTCTGCCACCGGAGACCCACCTGTTGCGCCTTAGCGTAACCCCGGCCTGGCGTGGCCGCGGTTTGGGGGCCAGGCTCCTCGCCGATCTGGTGGAGCTGACCCGAGCGTCCCAAGGCGACCTGATCCTTTTGGAGGTGGCCGCCCAGAACGAGCGGGCCATCCACCTCTACCGTCAGGCCGGCTTCCAAATCGATGGTCGGGCTCGCAAATATTACGCCTCTGGGGACGCCCTCAGGATGAGTCTCAGGCTGCGGGACTGGCCGGGCCTGGCCCAGGCCAGTCCCGGCCTCTTTCTGGAAAATAACTGAAAAATTAGCTGAAAAAAATAGCTGCCTGAGGTTTTTTTTCGTATAATCACGGCTGATATCCCTGGACATTTTCTGGGTTTTTCGCTCGGCCTTGGGCCGCCATTTTTCGGAAAAGCATGACTGAAACCATTTTAGTTGTTGACGACGAGAAGGACATCCGCCTGACTTTGAGCGGGATCCTGGCCGACGAGGGCTTTCTGGTGGCCCAGGCTTCCTCCGGCCCCGAGGCCCTGGAGAGGCTGGAGGTCTCAGCCCCAGGAGTGGTCATTCTCGATCTGTGGATGAGCGGAGCCGAGCAGGGCTTTGAGGCCCTGGCCCGAATGCGCGAGGAATATCCCCAGGTCCCGGTCATCGTCATTTCCGGGCATGGCAACGTGGAGACCGCGGTCAAGGCGGTCAAGAGCGGGGCCTTTGACTTCATTCAAAAGCCCCTGTCCGCCGACACCATTCTGCTGGCTGTGAATCGGGCCATCAAATACCGGCGCCTGGACAAGGAAAACCGGCTCCTGCGACCGGATGGCGATTCCTCACTCATTCAAGGGCCCAGCCCGGCCATGAGCTCCTTGATGAAAACCCTGGAACTGGTGGCCCCGACCACCGCCCCGGTTCTGATCAGTGGGGAAAATGGGGTCGGCAAGGAGCTCGTGGCCAAGACCATTCACCGCCTCTCCCCCCGGGCCGACCAGCCCATGATCGCGGTCAACTGCGCGGCCATCCCCGAGGAGCTGGTGGAAAGCGAGCTGTTCGGGCACGAGAGAGGAGCCTTCACCGGGGCCGAGCGCCGCCGCCAAGGCCGTTTTGACCTGGCCAATCACTCCACCCTCTTCCTCGACGAGATCGCCGACATGTCCCTCAAGACCCAGGCCAAGATTCTGCGGGTCATCCAGGAGCAAAAATTCGAGCGGGTCGGGGGAACCAGAACCATCAACGTGGACGTCCGGGTCATCGCGGCCAGCAACAAGGATCTGGAGGCCGAAATCGCCCGGGGAGCCTTTCGAGATGACCTCTATTACCGGCTGAACGTGGTCCCCATCGTGGTCCCGCCTTTGCGGCAGCGGTCGGAGGATATCCCGAACCTGGCCAAAGTTTTTCTGGAAAGGTGCCTGGCGGCCAATAACCTTGAGCCCAAGGAACTGGACCCCGGCTTTCTGACCGAGCTCCAGAAAAAACCTTGGCCCGGCAATGTCCGGGAACTCAAAAACACCATTGAGCGCCTGGCCATAATCAGCCCGGGCCCGGTCATTCGCGGGACCCCACCCGAAGCCAGGGAGACTCCGGACCAACCGGGTCGGCTGGAGGGGCTGGACGAGGCCATTCTGACCATGACTTTCCGGGAGGCCCGGGCCGAGTTTGAGCGTCGCTATCTGCTGGCCCAATTGAAGGCCCACGGGCATAACATCACCCAGACGGCCGAGTCCATCGCCATGGACCGGACAACTTTGCATAAAAAACTCAAGACCTTGGGGTTCAAGGACTGGGTGGAAGGAAATGGCCCTTGACCAACCCGGTGGACAAAATCCTGGAGATCTATCAGCGCCTGGATAAATCCGGCCTGCTGGGCTGGCCTCTCCTGGCGGCGGCTCTCTCCTATTACTCGGCCCTGGCCGTGGTCCCGATTCTGGCCATCTGTTTCGCCCTGGCCAAGAGTTTAGGCCTGGAAAACGCCCTGAAGCTGGCGTTGTCGGAAAATTTCAGCGGCCAGGAGACCCTGCTTTCCTTGCTGACCGATTTCGCCCAGAACCTCATCACCAACTTTTCCGGCTCCGTGCTGGTCTTCACCGCCCTGGGCTTTATCTTCTGGTCTGTGCACGGCCTTTTGTGGCAACTGGAAGTTTTCTTCAGCCGGGTTTACGGCTATCTCTCCCAGCGAGGGGCCTTGCACCGGGCCACGGATTACCTGACCATCATGCTGGTCATTCCCATTTTTCTGGTGGCCGCCGGCAGCATCAACATCCTTCTGGCCAGCCTTGATGGCTTTAAAATCCACTCCTGGCTGCGGTTGCAATTGCAAGCTGTCAACACCGAGCTCATGACCATCTCCCCAATCCTCATCTGGTGGCTGGTCCTCAGCTGGACTTACGCCTATTTCAGTCGCGGCATCATCCGTTGGCGGGAAAGGCTCATCGGGGGCCTGGTCACCGGGGTGGTCTTTCAGGTCTTTCAAAAGACCTATTTGAAAATCATCATCAGCCTGACGAGTTACAACGCCATCTACGGCAGTTTCGCCATGGTCCCCCTGTTTCTGGTCTGGCTCTACATCGGTTGGCTCATCGTTATCGGCGGAGGGGAGCTGACCCGGCGCCTGGCCGATTACTTCACCAGTGGCCTCAAGCCCTTCAGCATTCTGACCCCGCTCTCCCTTCTGGAGTTGAAAAACCTGTCTCAGGAGATCATGAACCTGATCGTCGCCAACTTTGAAAACGATAAAGTCTACAGCCCCACCTCCATTCTCCACCTGGCCAAAACCATGAAAAAGCCCATTCCTCACGTGGGCCGGGCCGTCAACGCCCTCCAGGCCTCTGGCCTTTTATCCCAGGTAGCCACAGCCGAGGCGGTGGATGGACCCTCATTTTTGCCAGCTGTTTCCCCGACCCTGCTGACTCCGGACAAGGTCAGCCAGGCCCTGGAGTCGCTGGATAGCTTTTAACCCGAGCTCGCCGGCTTGGGCTGGACAGGAGTTTTTTTCGCCAGACTTGGTCTGAGAGCTTTTTCGATAAGGAGACTTAATGCCTTTGCCCCAAAAAATTACCATCCTCGGCGGGGCCGGGGGAGTGGGCTCAACCATGGCCTTTTACCTGGGTCTCAAGGAAATCGCCTCGGAAATCGCCTTGAGCGATATCCGGCCCAATGTCCTGGAGACCCACTTGATTGATTTGCGAGAGTGTCTCAGCCAGGAAAGCTCCACCACGATCACCGCCGGCTCCCAGGAGATCCTGGCTGGCTCGAATCTGGTCATCCTGGCCGCCGCCCGCCAGGAGAGCCCGGTCAGCTCCCGCAACGACTATCTGGACAACAACCTGGCCCTGGTCATCCAGTCAGCTCAGGCCGTCAAAGACCACTGCCCCGAGGCCACGGTTATTGTGACCACCGCCCCGACAGATGTCTTTACCCTGGTCTTTCACGATATTCTGGGGGGAGACCGGCGCCGGCTTTTGGGTTTCTGCAATAACGACTCCATCAGATTTCGCTACGCTTTGGGCCAGGTTCTGGGGGTGGACCCCAAAAGGCTCACCGGCTTAGTGCTGGGCGAGCATGGCCAGGCCCAGCTCCCCGTCTTCTCCTCTGTCACCCTGGACCAGGAGCCCCTCCTCCTGACCAGCGCCCAGAAGGCGCGGGTTTTAAGTCACCTGAGCCGCTGGTACGCCCACTGGCAAGCCCAAAATTCCGGGCGGACCACCACCTGGACCTCGGCCACCTCCATGGCCAGGATGATTCTGAGCCTCTACGGCCAATCCGAGGAAACCCTCATGGGCTCTGTGGTTCTGGATGGGGAGTATGGCCTGGCCGGGGTGGCCCTGGGGCTGGCTCTGATCCCGGACCCAGCTGGCCAGGGAGCCTGGGCCGGAACGCGGGAAATAAATCTGAGTTTTGAGGATAGAAACGCTTTGGGCCGGTCGGCCCAAAGCGTCCGAGAGCTTTACCTGCGAGCCAGACAGAATTATCAACCGGCTTAAAAGCCCAAAAAGTCGGGCCTCATAACTTAATGGGTCTGGCGAACGGCCAGCACCGGAAATTGGCCCAGCCGGACCACCCGATCGGTGGTGGAGCCGATGACCAGGTTCTCAATAAAGCCCCGACCGTGGACGCCCATAACAATAAGATCCACGTGCCCGAGGATGGCTCTTTTGTTGAGCTCCTCGTGGGGATGGCCGGCCAGGACCGCCAGGGAGGCCTGGTCCTGAAGATCCTCGGGCACAAAGGCTTTGAGCTTATTGGTGAGATCATTAACCACCTGGTCGGCCACCGAGCTCTCCCGCTGAGGATCGGTGAGCAGAATCTGATCCAGTTGTCCTTGATCAATGACGGTCGCCAGGGTGAGTTTGGCCTTTAAATGTCGGGCCAACTCAAAGCCCAGGGATAAAGCCAGCTCGGAATCCTCGGAAAAGTCGCAGGCAATCATGATGGACTCAATTTTCCGCAAGGCCGAGCGCTCCAAGGGGAGAGCTCCTGGAATGATCAGAAACGGGACCGAGAGGGTAAACATCAGCTTACGGCTGACTGAGCCAAGCAAAAAACGCTCCAAGCCGCTGCGGTAATGGGTGGCGGCCACCAACAAACCAGCCTTGGTGTCAGTCACAATTTGCTGAATCTCCTTGGCCGGATAGCCCAGGGAAACGCGCAACTCCCAGTCCACCGGCTCCAGGTGGGCCAGGATGTCGGCCATCTGGGACCGGGTGGCTTCCTCGACCCGGACCCGCAACTCCTGGGGATCGACCATGGTCTCCCCATAAGGGGTCACCGCCGGCAGATCAATGATGTGGGCGATCACAAGCTTGGTTTGAAAGCTTCTGGCGATATAGGCGGCCAGAAAGATGGCCTTGTTGGAAACCTCGGACAGATCCGTGGCGCAAACAACAGCGGGCATTTCTAACATCGCGGCCTCCTTCGCTCCAAGAGCGTCATCAGATACTAGATTTATTATAATTTATGCCTTAAAAAAGGTCAATGATATCCAACCGTCCCTGACCAGAGGTCAAGGAGCGCTCACGATCCTTTATCGCCCCTGGTTGTTAAAGGGAATATCCTTTATTATTTTTTCGGCCTTTATGGCCAGCCAAGAGTTAGTTATGAGCCCTATAGCCAGTTTCGCCACCAGCTCCCTCACCGTTTTCGAGAGCCTCCAGAAAAGCCTGCCGGACCTTGTCGCCAAGGTCAACAGCTTTGTCTGGGGCCCCTGGATGCTTTTGTTCCTCGTGGGAACCGGGGTCTTTTTGTCCATTCGGCTGCGCTTTCTCCAATTCTCCAAGCTCTTTTACGCCCTGAAGCTGGCCCTGTGGCCGCGAAAGGACAACAAATCCGCGGGCGACATTAGCCACTTCCACTCGCTCATGACCGCCCTGGCCGCGACCATTGGCATTGGCAACATTGTCGGCGTGGCCTCAGCGGTGATCATCGGGGGACCCGGGGCGGTCTTCTGGATGTGGGTGACCGCCATCTTCGGCATGGCCACCAAGTATGGGGAAGCGGCCCTGGCGGTCAAATACCGGGAAATCGACAAGTCCGGCCACATGGCCGGCGGGCCCATGTATTACATTGAAAAGGGCCTCAAGCTCAAGTGGCTGGCCATTGTTTTCGCCATATGCGGCGTGATGGCCTCTTTCGGCATCGGCAACATGAGCCAAAGTAATTCCGTGGCCAACAATATCCTGGGCGTCACCGGCATCAGCCCCTGGATAACCGGCCTGATCCTGACGGTCCTGACCGCCGTGGTCGTCTTGGGTGGAGTCAAGAGCATCGCGGCCTCCTCAGGCGTCATTGTCCCCTTCATGGCGGTTTTGTACGTCATTGTCGGGCTTATCATCATCATCCAGAACATCGCCATGCTGCCCGAGGCCCTTTCGGTGATTTGCCGTAACGCCTTCACCCACCAGGCCGGGTTCGGGGCCCTGGTGGGCTTGACCATCCGCTATGGGGTGGCTCGCGGGGTCTTCTCCAATGAGGCGGGATTGGGCTCGGCCCCCATCGCGGCGGCGGCGGCCAAAACCGATCACCCCTGTCGCCAGGCCCTGGTCTCCATGACCGGAACTTTCCTGGACACCATTGTCATCTGCTCTATCAACGGCGTGGTTCTGGTCATGGCCGGGCTTTATGACAAGGGCGTCAAAGCTCCCCTCCTGGCCTCCGAGTCTTTCAATAAGCTTTTGCCTTACTTCGGGGAATGGGTGGTGACGGTGTCGATCATCTTCTTCGCCTACTCGACCATTCTGGGCTGGTCCTACTACGGGGAGCGCTGTCTTTATTACCTGACCGAAAGCAAACGGGCCAGCTTCATCTACCGCCTGCTTTTCTCCGCCTTCATCTTCGTCGGGGCCACCATCAAGATAGACCTAGCCTGGGATATCTCCGACACCTTCAACGGAGCCATGGCTATTCCCAACCTGATTGGCCTGGTGGGCCTATCCGGGGTGATTGTGGCCCTCACCAAGGAATTCAACGAAAAGTTTCGCCATAAAGACCCCTTCCTGGTCTCCAGCGACCGCGGCGGGGCCGCCCTGCGGGTCGAGGAGCGTTAACCAGCGCCCGACCTGCCCGCTGACCAACAGCTCAACTGAACAAGCCCCGGCCAGGCCGGGGCTTGTCTCAGGCCACGAGCCGATGGGAGAATTCCATCTCTCGGGCCTCCAACTCCTCGGCCAAATCTAAAAGGGCCTGGGCCCGAGCCTGGTTTTGGGCGAAAAGGGAGGGAAATCTGGCCTGGTCCCAGCTGAAATACACCTCCGCCAAAGCGTCGATGAGATAACGCCGAGTCAGGCTCAAAGCCAAGGCCCGGATTACGGCCGGCAATAAAAGCTCGATCCGCCCCGCCTCCGCCAGGCCAGTCTCCCGGTAGCCCGCGACCGCGGCCAAGGCCAGCTCCAGCTGAAAGCCCGGGTCAGGTTTGACGACCGCGAAAGAGCGGCACAACTCGCCCAGGTCAATCAGGGGGTCCCCGTAGCCAAGGGTGTCCCAGTCGACCAAGGCCAAGGCCTGAGCTTGGTCCTGAGCCTGGTGAATGAAATTCTCCCGCTTGGGATCGGAGTGAATGACCAGATCCCGGGCCAGAAAGACCCGCTGAAAGGCGGGTCGGGTCGGCAGGCGCCGAGCCGCCTGACCGGCCCGCCTGATGGTCTCCAGCAGCTGGATGAGGTTGGGATGCCGCCGGTAACGCTCCAAGATCAGCTCAAAGTCCGCCTGGGTCGGCAATCGCTGGTTGGTGAAGTCCCCCTGGGCTGGCAGAGGCTCCAGGTCAACCAAAGGCTGGGGAACGTTCAAGGCCTGGTGACACAAGCCTAGCGCCCGCCCGGCCAAAAAGGCCACCGCCGGCTGGCCAGCCCTCGGAGTCTGACCAGGCAGCCAGCGGGTCAGGCGATAAAAACCCTCCCGCTGGCATAAAAGCTGACCAGTCAAATCCGGCAGGATCTCGGGAAAGGGAACCCGCCCGGCCAGGGCCAGCTGAGCCTTGAGCCAGTTGTTCCCCAGGGCCGGACAACCCTCAAAAAAATCATTGAGCCGCTGGAGGCAATAGGCCTGGCCCTCGGCCCTAACCTGGAAAGACTCATTGACCCGCCCCAGGCCCAAAGGAACCAGGGAGTCAACTTTCAGGCCATAGTCTCGCGCGGCCACCTCCCGGGCCATCTCCACGCCCCCAATCACCAATTGCCCCCTAATCTGAAAATTGGCGATAAGCGGCTAAAATCACCGCCTCTCGCCCGACTGACCAAATAATTTGACAATACCAGGATAGCTAATAGGAGTCAAATTTTTGAGTTAAAAGGGGTAAAAACGCTCAAATTATATCAATTGATTTTTGAAGCGACGGTAGGCGATAAGGTCCGGGCAAATATGGGTTTTTCGCGAGTCTTATTAGTAGAACAGAAATATGATAATTATTTAATTATTTAATTTAAATTTACCTATTTTAAAATATATAAAAATAATTATTAGTTTGATTTTCTAACACTACTAGTTTGCGCTTATAAGGTCGGTTACTAGTTCTTTACATGCTATAATTATACCTTTTAAGATAATCTCCAATTGTTCTGATTGCGGTTATTTTGTTAAATTTAGCTAAAACTAATTCAGCGATGGCTCTTCTATTCCAGACGCTGTAATTTAAGTTGAAATCAGCTGGAAGACGATTTTTAATCAAACTTAGTAGTTCTTTCATCTCACTTGAGTTTAGAATTCGCCCAGTTCCAATTTTGCGACCACGTTTATGGGGCGCAAAAGTTTCTTCGCCCATGACTGAATAGTCCCGAAACCATTTATAAACAGTTGAAAGAGGGACACAAAGATTAATGGAGACCGCGCGGGCGCTAGAGCCGCTCAGTTTTAACCTGATAGCTTCGCGTTTCCATAAATCGATTTGTTCAGGGTGTCCCCTGAGATTCTTTTGTTTTTTCATAAAACTAATATACTAAACGAATTCAAAGAACGCAACTATTTTTTTTATAACCAGAAAAAATTTAATCTTTATTAAGAACTAATTTCCGTTTTATTTTATATTTTTATTAAATAATTATTTGTTTGCTAAACGCTATAATAATTATATTCTAAAAAAATTACACGCCTAAGTCAGGGCTTCCAGATGAAGGAGCGGACCCAAGCGAAATAGCCAACAGAGCCACGGCCAATCAAACAGGCTCCGAGTCGACTGACTTCGCTTAAGGCCGAGGGTAACGATTTCCGCTCCAACTTCAGTTAACTCCTGGTTGTTCCGTCGCGGATTGATCGACCAAAAATTTGGCTCAACCCGCCTGAGGGTAAAGCCAATGACCCCTCACCGCCGCGAAAAGAAAGATCTGAACGCGGACTGAAGAGAGCCTCCGCGGCCAGAGACGGCTGGCCCTAATTTAAAGACACAGGTTTGTCGCGTAGAAGACAACTCAGATTGATGACCCACCACTCAGACTTTTCAAGCCGGCGCCGGCGCGGCAATCTATTTAAACTAGCAATCTATTAAAACTAGCAATCTATTTAAACTAGTAATCTATTTAAACTAGCGAAAAGAATGGTCCCGAACTCTCACGTTCTGACTCGATCCAAGGAGCCACTTTCATCATCCGTAAAATTGTAAAATCTTGACCAAGGCGCTATAATCATCTTCAGCCATTGTCCAGGTTTATTTCATTTTCGCGCTTTTAACTGGGCGCTCCACCAATAACGCCATTATAAGGCTAGAGAAGAGATGAAGGAGTAACTTGATGACCCGGAAAGATTTACCTCTCGGCCAGAAGACTTTCGCGGAAATAATTGACGAGAGTCTTTTATACGCGGATAAGACCCGATACATTTTTGAGCTGGTAGAGAGCTCGGCGAGGAACTATTTTCTTTCCCGGCCGCGCCATTTCGGCAAAACCCTTTTGGTGTCCACCTTGGAGGAGCTTTTTACCGGAAACCGCGAGCGGTTTAAAGGGCTGTGGATTGACCAATCCGATTACGCCTTTCCCCGGCGACCTGTCATCTCTTTGAGCCTTGAGCTGAGAGCGGAAACTCCTCAAATCTTTGAGGCCAACCTGCTCGCTTCTCTCAAAAAAATCGCTCAGAACGCCGGATTAGGCGATAAGGTCCAGAGCGAGAGCCCCTCTTGGTATTTCTCGGGCCTGGTTACGGCTCTCAGCGAAGAAGCCAATTCAAAAATAGCGGTGCTCATTGACGATGTTGACACCCCGATAACCGCCAATCTGACTAACTTGAAGGTAGCCGAGGCCAACGCGAGGAAACTGCGCAATTTACTGGCCACGCTGAAAGATCCAGATGTGTTACCTTGTGTCGCTTTTACCTTGATCACCGGCGCGACCAGGTTCCCTTTGCACTTCGGGGACTCGGGGGCCAACCACCTCAATGATATAACCCTGGACACCAGATACGCCGGCTTGAGCGGCTTTACCCGGGAAGAGTTCGAATTCCTTTTCGCCGATCGGCTGGACGCGACCTTGGCTAGGCTCCAGGAATCAGGCCAAATGGACTCCGGCACCACCTTGGAAGATTTGCGAGCGAAAATTTTTGACTGGTATGGCGGCTATAACTGGAAGGGCGAAACCAAGGTCCTCAATCCCTTTTCCATTCTCAAATTTTTTCAGAACCAGAAATTTGACAACTATTGGGTCCAAAGCTCTTGGCCCGCCCCTTTGAGTTCCCGGATCAAAGAAAAGCCGCTGGATTATCTCGCCCCTTGGCTGAAATCCTGGAGCGTTGTGGATATGGTTTTAACTGAAATTGAGCGGCTTGGGGCGGAGCTGTTCCTCTTTAACAACGGTTTTCTAACTTTGGATAAAATCAACTGGGGCGTTGATAATTCCGGGAAAAGCCAAGTTCGTTTTGAGAAATCCCACTCTTTAAAGTTCCCCAATTGGGAGGTTGAAAAATCCTATTTCCGCCATTGTTTCAACCTCATTTTTGGCCCCGACCTGACGGCCAATCTTGACCGCTGGCCAGAGGAGCTGACCCAGGCTTTCTTAAGTCAGGACACCCAGAAAGTCAGTTCCATCTTTCGCGAGTTCTTGGCCGCCATTCCTATCCAGCTGAGGTCCGCGGCCGAAAATTCTGGCCTCGCCTTAATCAAGCCGTTTCTTTTGGCTCTGGGCCTCCGGGCCCGAAGCGAGTCGTTGGAGTCGCTGGAGTCGCGGAGAAAGATAACTCTCTGCCTGGAGCCGCCTGGTCAAGTCGTTGTGGTCCTGGGGCTCAGGTATCAGCCAAAGCCCCCAAAAATCCGCGATGACTCCGAAAATAAGATTTTAGGAAATCTGGCTCTCCTACTATTGCCAAAGGCGATCTGGTCGGAGAGTTTGGCCGCTTTGGCCTTGAGGAATTTTCCTCCAGATAAGATTAAGAAGATTTTGTCCGAATTAGTTGACCAAGAGTCATCTGAGGCCAAAAAGAATGAACTGTTGGCTCGGGCCGCCCTGGATTCGTTTCCCGCTTCAGCGACCAATGAGGCTCTGGCCTCGCTGGCTATAGAAAAATTGCCGCGCGATCAACTTAACCAAAAGTTACGGAGTAGACGCGTTAAAATAGATCTCGCTCCCGAGCCAAGGGAATCTGAGGAGGAGATTGATCAGATTTTAACCCAGGCCGCCCAGGAAGCCTTAAAAGACTTGACCCAAATGGACTATACCAGTTCCTTTGGCTCAGACGCCCGAGAATTTATCCCTCTCGGCTTGGCCATCTATGATGACGGCCGCCACCTCAAGGCTCTTTTCGGCCCCAAGACTCCTCAGACCAGCGCCCCCCCGCCTCCAGCCTCAGGCCCAGATAAAGATCTTAGCTCAGGCTGATACCCGGGAGCGATCCCCACCGGCGGCCCAGCGAGGGACTCTGGTAGCTCTGAGCGAAATTTTTTGGGCCAGGATCAATTGGTTGGCCCATTCAACTCCCAGACTCGCCTGGCCTCCTCGGCCAGATCCCGTTGTAACCAACTTGGCTCCAGAACCCGGGCCGCCGAGCCAAACCCCAGCAGCCAGCTTAAGGTTTCATACTGGTTTTTGACGGTCCAACTGAGGATCAGGGAGCCATCAGCCTGATCCTCAAGGGTCTGGTCCGCGCTCCAGACTCTCTCCCGAACCCACCGGGCCGCCTCGCCTTGAAACTGAGCCGTGACCCGGAACTTTTCCTCCTCAAACAGGCCAAAAGAGGACTTGTCCAGCGGTGGGGAGGACAAATGGCGGGTGGACTTCTCCAGCAGCCTAACCCGCCGCGCCCGGTGCAAGACTAAAAGGGTGGGCTCCTCAAAACGAGGCTGGCCTCTTTCAGTCAGGAGCCAGCCCCGTAGATAGAGGGTGTCCCGAAAGGTAATCAACTCCAGAGGGGCGCAAAGAAAATGGCCGGGCTCCACGCCCGGGCCGCGCTCATAATCCAGCGAGCAGGCCACCTGGGTCCGCAAGGCCGTCAGAATCAGTCGCAACTCCTCGGCCAGGGCGGAATAGTTGATGGAGCCCTTGACCAGGGACCGGGCGAATGACCGGCTGGCGCCCTCGACTTCCCGCTCCAGGAAAGCGGTTAACTGGAGCAGGGCCGCCCCCATGATTTTCCAGAGTTCCTCGGAACACAGGCTCTCGCAGAGGTCCCGGCACAACCACAAGGCGCTCAACCCCTCAGCTGTCAGCCAGGGCGGAGGTAACCTCAAGTCAGTTTTGTCCAACTCATAGTAGGACTCTCGACCACGTTTGGTCTTGACGACTTTGCAATGCCGCGAGGCCTCCAGTTGAGCGATTACCCGCAACATGGTGGAAGTGGAACAATTGAAGGTTCGCCGCAAGGCCTGCAAGCTCCAGGCCCGACTGGATCGCAGAAGAAGCGTGTATAGGCCCAGAATTTTCTCGGCGGGCAGGTATTTGTCTTCAGGGTTGACGCCCATATCAGCCTCCTGAATACTCAGAACTCGCCGGGAGCCGAATCCATGACTAACTCTCCCGCGCTCAAATTATTCTACTCAAGCGGCCATCTGAATTTTGGAGTCTTAGGCTGATCTACGGAAAAAAATTATTCAAGTGTTTTTCAGTAGTTAGCGAAATTTCTGGCCAAAAAACCCGGCTCCTGGCCCAAATAGCCTTGTCCCTGGCCCCGGGATTTGGAGCGGCGACTTGCTGAAAGTGGCTTCCCAGCCGAAAAAACGTTAAACTATTGAGACTCGAAAAAAGGGACACCCTATAAGGGCGAGCTGAGCGCTCCCTTTTTTTTTCTCGCTCTATCTTTTAATAATTACCTGAGAGCCTCATGGAAAAACGCCAGAGTCATGGCCTGACCTATTACGTTTTTGAGCTCCTGGCCCCCTACCCGCGCCTGCGGCATGGGGTCTTCGCCCGCTACGCCCCCCCCGAGCTGACCGGGGAGCTAACCTTCGCCTTTGGGCCCAACGTTCCCCAGGCCCGGGTTCTGGCCAGCCTGGACCTGGCCGCGGCCGCTCTGGGCCTCCCCGCCCCGGCCTTTGCGCGGCAGACCCACTCGGCGGCCATCCTTTTCCTGGACCCGGCTAGGCCCTATCAGCCTCGGAGCCCAGAGACCACGCTCACCGGCTACGACGCCCTGGTCAGCCCGCCAGGCCAGAGCCTTTTGATTAAGCTGGCTGACTGCCAGGGGATTCTGCTGTTCCACCCAGCGAGCGGCGTCCTGGCCCTGGCTCACAGTGGCTGGCGGGGCTCCACTCAAAATATTCTTGGCCAGACCGTGGCCGCCTTGCAGGAGCGCCTGGGCCTCAACCCCGCCGAGCTCCTGGCCGCGGTCACGCCGTCCCTGGGCCCCTGTTGCGCCGAGTTCGTCAACTATCGCCAGGAGTTGCCCGAGGCTTTCTGGCCTTTTCAGAACCCGCTAAACCACCATTTTGACTTCTGGGCTATCACCCGCCAACAGTTAACCCAAGCCGGCCTGCGCCCTCAAAACATTGAAATCGCCGGCCTCTGCACCAAGTGCCACCCGGACTTTTACAGTTACCGCCGCGGCGACACCGGCCGCTTCGCCTTGCTGGCCGGGACGCTCCCCGACTGAGGCCCTCACCATGACTGACGCCCCCACCATCACCCAGGCTCCGGTTCTGGCTCTGACTTGGCGCGGACAAAACCTTTTTCAGCTGACCATCCTGGCTCCCCCGGGGGACTGGGGGGATCCGGGGCGTTTGGCTAAATTGCGAGCCTGGGGTCAGCCACCCGCTGGTCAGCCCCTGCTGGACCGGCCTTTTTCCGTCCACCGCTACCGCCCGGGCGCCCGGGAGCTGGACTTTCTGATCCGGGTGGTCGGCCCGGGCACCCAAGCCCTAGCCCAACTCCGACCGGGCCAGACCCTCCAGATCACTGGGCCCCTGGGGCAAGGCTTGCGACGGCTCCAGCCCGACTTCCCCCAGACCCCCTTGTATCTGGTGGCCGGGGGGGTGGGGCTGGCCCCCCAGGCCAATCTCCTGGACCAGCTCCAAGCCCCGGCCCATCTTTTTTATGGGGAGAGGCGTGGCCAGGCCCTCATTGACCACGACTACCTGGCCGGCCTAGCCCCCAACTTCACGGCTATATCGGAGGATGGCCTGGGTTATGGCCAGAAAGGCCAAGTGACCGAACCGCTTCTGGCCGCCCTAAATCAAGAAAGGCGGGCCATCTTCGCTTGTGGGCCTCCGGGTCTGCTGACCGCCCTGGCCCCGGTGGCCAGGACATACAAAGTTCCCTACTGGGCTTCGGTGGAGGCTTTCCTGGCTTGCGGCCTGGGCGTGTGCCTGTCCTGCTCCCGGGCTTTAACCGATGGCTCCCGAATCCGTTTGTGTCAAGACGGACCGGTGGTGGATGGCCTGACCCTAGACTGGGGGAAACCGTGATTGACTCCAAGCCCCAGACTCCGGACCTGACTACTCGCCTCGGCTCCCTGACCTTGAAAAACCCCCTGATCGCCGCCTCAGGGGTCTTTGGTTATGGCCTGGAACTGGCCGAGTTCTGTCCCCCGGCCCAACTGGGGGCCGTGATCTGCAAAGGGATCAGCCTCGAGCCTTGGCCTGGCAATCCCGGACCCCGGGCGGTGGAGGCGGCCGGCGGGCTAGTCAACGCCATTGGCCTGGAAAACATGGGGGTTGAGGCTTTCCTGCGCCAGGCCCTGCCTCCCTTGAAGGCGACCCAGGCTGTGGTCGGGGCCAATGTCATTGGTCACGAGCTGGCCGACTACGCCCGCCTGGCCCGAATCCTGGCCGATAGCCCGGTGGATTTTCTGGAGCTCAACATCAGCTGCCCCAATTTGGCCCAAGGCGGGCTCTCGTTTGGCTCAGACCCGGACCTGGCCGCCCGCCTGACCGAGGCCGCCGTCAACCCGGCCGGCCCCAAGCCGGTCTGGGTCAAGCTACCTCCCCTGGTAACTGACATCGCCCTTCTGGCCAAAAAAGTGGCCAACGCCGGAGCCGCGGCCATCTCCCTAATCAACACGGTCCCGGCTCTGGTCATCAACGCCCGAACCCAGCGAGCCGTTTTGGGGAACCTGACCGGAGGCTTGTCGGGGCCGCCCATCAAGCCTCTGGCCCTGCGTCAAACCTTCCTCTGCGCCCAAGCCGTCAAAACGCCTATCGTCGGGATGGGAGGGATTCTGCGAGCCGAGGACGTGGTGGAGTTCATCCTCGCCGGAGCCACGGCCACCCAGATAGCCACGGCCATCCTAGTCGATCCCCGCTCCCCCTTGACGATTCTGACTGATCTGAGGACCTGGCTGACCCGAGAGAAAGTGGTGTCCCTGGCCAGCCTCCGGGGGGCTTTAAAGGGAGCGAATAACCCTTGAGTCGGCCCAGTCCTTTATTTAGTCTCAAAATAAACGCCCAGGACAAAAACGCTCGCCTATTCTGGCTCTGACTTGAGCGAGAGACTAAAAAAACCTCTCTCGTTCCTGCCGCGGCCCCTGACCCGCCTTGGCTCAGGAGCTTGGACGGGAGGTCGCTCCTGGTTACTCTGGGCGGTTCAGCGATTTCAATTTTACAAACCTAATCTCTTTAATAGTCTCAATCAAGTTTATATTCGCAAATTTCTTTTTTCCGTCCCTCTATAATAAATGAGATCTGCCAGTCGCCTAGAGATCTGGCCGGAAGGACAATTGTGGTTATTTCGCTCTGGGCCTAAAACCAACTCGACCTGAGCTCCCCAGTCGAAAATAGCCAGCCCCAGATCGATAAACCTCTTCGCCCCCAGTTTGAACAGGCCGAGGTAGTCTTTTCCACGGTTTATCCGAAACTTCGGATAAGCCGCGGAACGCGAAATAAGAACGGCTGTTATATCCAGAAAAATTAATCTTGGCGCCCAAGGAGCCACAGGCCGCGGGCCTCAACAAGTGATGTGGGCCGCATGGCGGACTTTAAACATAAATGGAAGATCTCTTTTCCCGTTTTTGGTGGATACTCAGAAGGCCCACCATTCTGGTCAGGAAACTCCCTCTCTAGTCAATCTTGAGAAAACTGTCCCGCTTGATTATAGGGAATTAGCCTTAGCAAATACCAAAGCCGAGGTTAAGGAGGCGGGCATGGCCAAGGCCGAGGAAGCTAAAGCCAGAGCTGAAAAGCAAGCTTTAAAGGAGGCCGCGGAAGAGGCTAAGAGGGCTAAGGCCAAGCCCGGGAAGTCTAGGATTAACGCCGTTGATCACATTTTATTACCCCCCGTGAACGGTTACCGCCAATCCATCTCCCTTTTCATCATCTATTTGTTTGGCCCGCCAATTGCCTCAGCCGCCTGACGCTTTTTACTTCCCTGCCCATCAATGACCCGAAACTGACCCTCATCGTGGCTCTGGTCTTTGGCCTCCCTTTGGATCCCTGGCCTGGCCCGCCAACGGCTGGAGCGGGCGGGAACCCGGGTCCAAGACTTCGAAATTGAGGAGATTTTTTTTTTAACCGCCGCGACCCGACTGAGCCTGACCCAAAAGCCTTTTCTGGCCCCGCCGCGACCGAGGACAAAGGGCTCGGCCGCGGTCTCAGAATGGCTTTCAAAGTCTGGTCGTGGAGGGACAAACCCGCGCCCTCGACATTCAGGCTCAGGTCCGCCTGTCCCACGTCGCGGAGCTCCCGAGCGGCGCGTCGCCCAGCCCCCTGGATTTTATCAAGGGTGATTTTTCGGCCCGAGGTCAGCCACGACGGGATCCCGCCAAAGATGGCCCGACTCTCCAATTTTCCGCGGCCCGGCGACCCCAGAATCGGAATCTGGCCCAGGTCAACCTCCAAAAACCTGGCCCCAGGAAAACCCGAGGCGTCGGAACCGAACAGCCCCGCCCGACCGCCTCGATGGCGCAAATATTAATCATTTTAATGGCATTTTTGTTAATATTAAAAATATTATAAGTTAATTTTGTTCACTAATATTAATATTGATTAAGCTTTATTTTTTTACTCCCCAAAAATTGATTTCTTCGCAAAAACCTTGGTTTTTTAAATCGTCCCCTACAATAAAATTTGTGATTTCAACAGGTTACCAAAAGTAATTCCTGAAAAAATGACTTTTTGCGAGAGCGTCAAAAATTCGGGACCAGAATTTGTATCGCTCATGGAGAGGCTTCTAAAACTTGAGATAGGTTAAAACCGATATAAAACATAAATTTTTTAATATTTTAAAACTAATTTATTTTTTTATTGACAACCGAGGCCAAACGCGCTTATAATCCCTAGATCAAATAAGTTTCGCGGTTGTTGATTTAACCGGGTTCTGAGAAAGACTTTTTTACGCTTGACCGTTTTTTTCAGTTTTGTTTTTTTCAGCTTGGTCAGGGGCGCTCAAGCGGCAGGGCCCTAGGCCTCTCAGCAATGCCCATAACCGGGCGTGAGGCTAGCATATGGAATCCTCGTCCAAATCTAATCGGAATAAAATCGTCCTGATTATTCTGGTCATCGCCGCTGTGGCGGTTGGCCTGTTTTTCTTTTTTCAAAGCAAGCTGTCCGATGAGGCCTACAAGACCTTTGAGACAGCCATGAATCAGGGCCTGGGCCAGGCGGCGACCTGGGAGGCTGGCTCCCACGAGTTCTCTTTGATGAAAAAGACCCTTACCGTCAACCAGGTCAAGGTCACCGTCAAGAAAGAATTCCTCAAGACCGAAAAGCCCCTGGTCATCGACGTGGCTCAAGTCAAGATCAAGAACGGTCCGCGCCTCAACGAGCTGGAGCGCCTGCTGGGCCTCACCGACTGGCGGTCCCAGAAGGCCACCCACATCTTTGACGAGCTGGCCCTCTCCGACATCCGCGCCCTGCACTCCGAAAATGATATCACTCTCAATTTTAAGCTCAATTCCTGGGTTATCGCCAATCTGGGCTTTCTGGAAGCCGGACCGGATCAGACCCCGGGGCCATTGGGTTTTTTGCGCAGCGCCCGCCTGGACAGCAGCCTCATCGACCAGATTTCCATCGCCCTTGATAACGCCCAGAATCCAGAAAAACCTCAGAAAGTCCACCTGGCTGTGGGCCCGATAAACTTGGTTGAGCCTCATCTGGCCGATAGCCCGAAGGACTCCCCCGCCCTGGATCTATCGGAGGAACAGCTGGCCAGCCTCAATCACTTTAAGCTTTTAACCTCCTTTTCCTGCCAGGAGTTCCGGATCCAGAACTTTAAGCTCCAATCCGAATTCGAGGAAAGCCAATTATCCTTCTCCCTGGAGGATCTGCTGGAGCGAGGGATGTCCTCCCAAGGCCGGGTCAAACTGGCCAGCCTCAAGAACCTGGATTTCTCCATGGTCGTCGAACAAATAAACGCCGTCATCAAACTGGGCTCTTATGAGATGACCGACCTGGATTACAGCCGCTTTCTCCAGCGGGCCGAAAAGGTTGTCGCCTCCCTGATAGCCAGAACCCTGGCTGGCGAAAACTCTGACCTGAGCGTGGACGAGGTTACCGCCATTTATGGGCAGGTTTTCACCTACGCCAATTTATTCGCCCTGTATTTTGACCTGGGCCACATCACCATGACTGATTTCAGCGGCTCTATCAACGACGCCCTGACTTTTGGCATTTCTAAATTCAACCTCCAAGGGCCCCTCAAGGCTGGTCGGATCCCACCCAAACTGACCATGGGGCTGTCGGCTTACTTTAACCTCCCCACCCAGGATAACCCGGATGATAAGGTCATCCACGAGACCTATAAGTTTGGCCAAATCTTCGGGCAGACCAATTTCCAGATTGAGACGGGCTATGAAACCACTTACAACCCCCAGACCGGGGATCTGAACCTGGCGAAAAACTCCTTCGCCATTAAAGACCTCTTTACCCTCTCCTCCACCGGCCATCTCACGGGCCTGACCGAATCCCTCATGGCCGATCTGGATAATATCGTCTTAAGTGACTTCCTGGCCCTCTTTTCCGTCAAAGAACTCTTCAACGTCGGCCTGGTGGACCTCCAATTGACCCTGGAAAACCAAAGCCTGGTCACCAAAATATTTGAGGCCATCGCCCAACAGACCGGGACCGAGGACATCATCGTGATCCGGGAAATGGCCAAGGCCGGTTTCCAGGCCATGGCGGACGAGTACCTGATGGCCAAGGGCGTAACCAACGTCGGCGAGCTGGTCCAGGCCGTCAACTCTTTCCTCGACCAGCCCCAGAGCCTCAGTGTGGGGGCCAGCCCGAGCCAGGCTTTCACGCCGGCTTACGTCATGAGCCTAACCGACGAGTCGGAGAGATTTAACGCCCTGGGCCTCTACCTCTCGGTCAACCAGAATAAGCCCATCAAGCTCAACTGGCTGCGGCTCGACGATGTGGCCTCTTCCCCGAGCGAGTCCCAGCCGGCTGAGGAATTCCAGAACGAGACCATTGAGGAGGAGCCTGTGGAAGAGGAGCCTATAGAGGAGCAAATCATTGAGGAGGAAGCTGTTGTGGAGTAAGCTCTTGTGAAGAGTAGGCGGCCACTGACCCCGCCAACCCGGCTTATCGCCGGGTTGGCGCCCTGAGGGCCAGGCGACCGCGGAGCTGTAACCGCTCACCCACAGTAAAAGGGGGGAGTTTGAATGGCCCTCTTTGAATGGCCCTCATGGTTACCAGGGTCCGGCTCTGGACTTAAATGGCTAAAGACCAACTTCAGAACGCTTCTCCAGTTCTGACCTTTTAAAGACTCATCAGAGGACAAGCCGGAACTGGCGCGAAACGGAGGGGGTCCCGGGCCGATACTCAACATTCCCGAGGAGACGTTCTTTTAACGAATAACCTGGCCGTTAGAGGCTTTTATCGGCGCTTCATTCGCAAGTATTTGTAGTTGACAAAAACAAAAAAACCTTACCCCCGGGTTCTCCGAGACGGCCAGAACACTGAGGGAACAGAAGCGGGCCAAGATCGACAAAATAGTCCGTTCACTATTGTTCTATTGGACCGCCAGGCTGAGGACAGCGTTGTTCAGCCACCGCGTTTGCGTCTTGATCCAGGAGTAAAACAACCGGATTCGCTTTTGGTTGAGGCGGTGATTCCCGGGAGGGAAGGATCAAGGTTATCCTCAGGGCCGGGTAGCTCTTAGGAAAAGTGGCAATTTTGATCTCAAAACTAATTGCCCTGGAACAACGGTCAAACCTGGAAAAATTGGGGTAAATTGGCGGCGCGTCCGGTTACTCCAAAGAAAATGGTGGCTATGATTACGCCATTACAAAACCTGTCAGCGCTCATTATTTTAAATTTGATAATATTTTACTCCTCAATTTCGGGGGTTAAGTTCAGACATAGGGAGTCTAGGGTTTAAGCCACGAATCCAATTTCACTCTCCCTTGTGAACGCTTACGAGCTAAGGAGCCTCATGCCTCGGGCTCGCAAAATTCTCTCGCTTGTTCTAGTCTTGGCCATTTTTGGGGTCGGGACATTTCTGAGCGTGGTCCCTCGGCTCTTCCTTCGGTCCTGGCTCAATCAGGACCTGGGGGCGGATTCTTTTTTTCAGTCCTCCCGAGCGGCCGACATTGACTTGGACTATTTGCTGGGGCGCCTGACCATCAAGGGGCTGACCCTCAGCAAAACAGAACCTCAATCCCAATCCCAATTCCCACCCCAGACTCCAACCCAGACCCTCGTTATCGCCGAGGCCCGGATCCGGGAGCTCTCCCTCTGGCGCCTCACCCTGGCCGCCCTGAGCCTTTCAAGCTGGGAAGAGACCCTGGCCACCGGAACCCTGGAGCTCCGCGACCTCCGCTGTCCGACCGGCCTGGGACTGTTGGGTCCCTCTTCCCTGGGCTCCCTCAGTCTGGCCTTGGGCCCCCACGACCCCACTGGCGCCGCCGACCCGGGCCTACTGGGGCTGGAGCTGAAAACCCTCAAACTCACGGATCTGCGCCTCGCCGAGCCCGGGGACCTGGCTGTTCTACGGCTGGAGACCCTGACCGCCCAGAACGTCAGCGTCCAGGGCTTGGGCTCCCTGGTCTTGACCGGCCTCAGTTACGCCTCCGACCACAGTCTGGAGATAGCCAGCCTGACCCTGGCCAACCTCGCCTTCCCGGACCTCCTCCCCCAGTTGACTGGCGACAGCCCGATTAACCCGCTGGCTCTTCTGGCCAGCGCGCGGTCTGGGGAGGCTGAGAGCCTGGCCCTGCGGGGAACCCTGGAGGGCGAGCTTTTAACCCTCAAAAAAGGTCGCTGGGAGCGACCAGCCAGCCGGGATGAGCCAGGAGCCAGCCGCCTGAGCCTGGCGGAATTCTTTCTCAACGCCCCCGCCCTGGGCCTGGTCCCGACAGAGCCAGTCGACCCCCCGCCCCTTTTGGCTCTCTGGTCAGCCCTGGGCGAGCGGTGGCGAGGCTCCCTGGAGCTGACTCTGCCCCAGGGAGGGGCGGAGCGAACCGGTCGCCTCCAGCTGGAGCTGGCTGAGAGCGGGAGCCTGAAGGTGGCCTTCACCAGCTCGCTGGCTTTTTTTCAGTCTTTGCTGGAACCTCAACCCAACTTCTGGCTAGCCCTGGGCAGTCTGGGCCCAGGCTCCCTGGCCTACCAGGACCAGGGCCTGGCCCAACGATACCAGGCAGCCCTGGACCCCACCACAACCCAAGAGATCCAGGCCAGTTGGCGGCAAACTCTCCAAAACTTTGGCGAGCGGGGCCTCCTGGCCGAGCCAGAGGCCCTGGCCGCCGAGGTGGCGGCTTTTCTGGCCGGGCCCCACAGTCTGGAGCTGGCCTGGCGACCGCCCCCCGGCTTTCCCATGAGCTCGACCCTCCGGCTGACCCAGACGGGCCCCCTAACGAATCTGGACCTTTTGAACCCCGAAAATCCCCAGACCCAGGCCCTGGCTCAGGACCTGGCCCCCCTCTTAATTAATGATCTGGGCCTCGCCCTGACCGTCAATGACCGGCCCCCCTTAAGCCTGATTGCCCGGTCAACCCCCCCTTCGACCCCAGGGGTCAAGCCATGAGCCCACCGGTCGACTCGCCCCCAGGGAGCCCGGCCAAGCCAGAGCCAGCCAAACCAGATCAAGCCAGCCGCGAACAAGCCATCAGCGACTATCTGCCCTCCCCCCCCATCGCGGCGGAGCTCATCCTGACTCAGGGCCAACCTCTCACCCCCAAGAGCCGCCTCCCTTACGCTTACGCCTTCGCTTGCCTGGGTGGCCCGCTGCCGCCAGGCTTCCAAGGATTTTTGAGCTGGGCGGGCCGGACTATCCCGGCCCGGCTGATCTCTCAACCCGGGCCCCAACTGGTTTTTGAGACCAAGGCCCCCTTCCCTTTAAGCGAGTCGGGCGGTCGGGCCCTCTGGCGGCCAGCCGGCCAACCTTTTCTGCCACCCTCCATCTCACCAGGGGTCCGGGAGTGGACCCGATTCCAGAGCCCGCGGGAGGGTTGGCTGGGGGCGGTTAACGATCTGGAGCCCCTGAGCTCAACGCGTTCCCCCGATTCCCCGGCCCCGGGTTGGCTCAGCTGCCCCCGAGAGCTTCCCCTGGGGGTCAGTTTTATCTGGGATCGCCCAGTAACCGAGGCCACCCTGACGGAGACCTTGGCCGCCCTGCCCTCCTCGGAGACGCTGTGGGTTCTCGGGGACCAGGAGGATTTACTGGTTTTTCTGGCTAAGACCCTACAAAAAGCTCAGCGCCCGGTTCTGGCCCTGGGCCCGGCCCAGCGACCCGAGCTGGCCCAGGTGGAACTGGGTCATCTATTAGATCAGAAAGCCGCGGCCAAAGCGGCCGAAATGGCCCAGCTGGAGGCCCAAATCGATAAGCTCAAAGCCCGTCAGCGAGCGGCTCAGGCCAAACTGGGGCAGTGGCGGGCCCTGCGGGCTCTGGAGGATGATCTGGCCCGGCTAGGCCAGGAGGTGGCGAGCCGAGAGGTCAGCTGGTCTTTACTGGCCGAGGAATTGGCCGCCGCCCGGGCTGACTGGGCTCAAAGTCACCCCAGCCGCTCCTGGTGGTCTTTTTTAAGAAAAAATAAGAGAGCCCAGACCATGAGCCTGGCCCGCCAGCGTCTGGAAACGTCCGAGGGGGAGATGGCCCGGGCCCGGCGGGAAAAAGCTGACCTCCTGGCTGAGGCCCAGAGCTTACGGGCTAAGGTGGAGACGGCCAGCCTGGCGGTCCGAGACTGGCCCACCCCCCAGGCCTTGACCGAGGAAATCCAGGCCCTGACAACCGAGAGCCAGGAGCTGGGGAGCCAACTGGGCGAGCTGGCCCTGGCTTTTTCGCGGACTCGGGCGGCCACGGACCTCTGGGCTCAGCGACCAGTGGCCCTGGTTTTCCCAGGCTGGGCCGAGCCGACGCATTTGGCCGACAGCGGCCCGGTGGATAACCTCGTGGTCTTAAACCCACGTGGGCGGACCCCAGCCGCTCGCGAAGCTCTGGCTCAACTGGCCAGATGGCCGGTCCAGCGCCTGGTGGTGGTGGGCGACTTCACCGCCTGGTCCTGGCCCGGGGAACCAGCTGAGGGCGAAACCTGGCCCTGGGCCTCATTTCTGTCGCAAAACCTCCAAGACCAGGCCAAAAAGCCCAAGATCCTGGCCGGGCCTTTCGCCGAGGAAATTTTTCTGGCCGAGCCCCAACCGCCAAAGTTTCCCTGGCTGCGGGAGCTGGGCCTCACCAAACCCATCTCCCGCTGGAGCTGGTCAGGCCCTTGGGGCCCAACCTGGCGAGCGGTCGAGGAACTGGGCCCCTTTAACCCGGTCTCGGCCCTGGCCGCGGTCCAACTGGCTCTGGCCGCCCATCACTTGGCCCCCCACGAGCCCATCAACATCGTGGCCCCCTCCCGGGCTCAGGGAGCCTTCTTAAGGGCCCTCCTCCAGGACCTGGCTCCCGAGGCCGGGAACCTGGCCGCTGGTGAGCCAGCCGAGCTGGCCGACTGGCCCCCGGCCGCTCTGGTCATCGCAGACACGGCTCTGGGCGAGGAGCACCCCTGGGCCTGGCCTCACGAGGGCCGGGTGGCCTTGCTGGCGGCTCTGGGCCTGGCTGGTGGGGCCTTGGGTCTGGTGGGGGATGAGAGCGTCATTAACCGCTTGCCTCCCGAGTCCCCCCTGGCCCGGCTGTGGAATGGGGCGGCCCCCGCCCAACCGGCCTTCCGGTGGCCGCCGCTCACCAGCCTAACCATGTGGGAAGCCCTGGACCAGGCCCAACAGGAGGCCTTCTTCAGTCTGCCAGTCTTTGAGCCAAGCTGGTGGGCTCCATTGTCCATCCACTTTCAGGCCGCCCTGAACCGCCGGGTCAAGATCACTGTTCTGGCCCAGACCCCGCCCCCAGACGCTCAAAAATACTGCGACACCGTCATCCGGGACCTGCGACTCTTTGGGGCTCAGGTGACCCTGGCCCAGGGATTCGCCGATCTGGTGGGCCTGATTGACCAGAGATATTTCGCCTGGGGCTGGCCCGGCCCTGGCCTGGGAGGGCCGCCCGGTTGGCGCTCCCTCTGGGCTCTGGACCTCCCGCGGGCCACCCCCCTGGTGGCCCAGGTAGCCCAGGCCGCCCTCATCGCCAAAAAGCTGGGACCCCGGGGGTTTCGCAACTGCCCCCAGTGCGGCTGGCCTTACATTCTGATCAATCAAGCCAAAGCCCAGGACTTCCACCACCGCCAGCCCCTGCGCTTGGGCTGCCTCAACCCCAACTGCCCCAACCACCACCAACCCCGCCGCTTGGACGAGCGCTGGCCATTTCTGACGCCCCCCATCTGCCCCCAAGATAAAGAAACCCGCTATGTCCGCCGTCAAAAGGGTCGCGGCGAGGTTTGGGCCTGTCCAGCCCCGGGCCACGACTGCCCGCGACTCAAGGTCATCCCCGGGGACCTTAAGCCGCCAAAATAAAAGTCAGAAATCAGGCCGATGATGAGGGAGGCGAGTTTGTTTTCCTGTTGACCTTAAAATGGCCAGCGCGATCAGTAAACAATGCTATATAATATAGATCGACCAAAATTATTGATGTAATGATGTATACAATCCACGTTTTTTCACTTGAGTCTTAGTCATAAAAATTAGCGTAGAGATTGCTGGTGGCGTCGTCAATCATGCCTATCAGATAAGACTTTAGATGATCATTTCCAAACCAATTATGAAAAGATATATCCATCTGAACAAGCTGACCAAAGCAGGGACGCCTTTCTCTCCACTGCCGGTGAGTAGCTCTTTTCTGTTTGTCCTGCCCAAGCCCATTGTCGATCAGCCATTGTCTCACCGGCTCACGGCTGACCGTGGCGACTTTATTCTCCGCCAGTAATTCTGAGACAATCTTTGGTCCCGCGCCAAATAAATCGTTGTGAGCAAAAAAAATTTAATAGACTCCAACCGCGTATCATCGTCAATTTTGCGATTAGAGGGCTTACCAAGGAGTCCATGGGCTAAACCCTCAGTCCCCTTGCTCTTCATTTTGGCCAGGTAACGCCTAATTTGGCGAGCGCCACGCTGGAGAATAGAGGCCGCTTGATCAACCGATAACTCTTCATTTAGGACAGCCGTCATGACACGCTTATTTTCAGCGAATTTCGTTTCGCGGGCCTGTTGTTGTTTAGGTGGTTTTTTACCTTGACGTTTAGCCATAAAAAAAGGCACACTTTTCCCGCTTAAAGCGAGGCGATGGACCTAGACAAATCCGACCTGGTTGGCTAGATCTATCCAAACGCGGTGATGATATTGAGGCTGGAAAAGGTGCTACTTTTCCAGCCTTTTTTTACAACAGAAAAATAATCGCTACACATATAATTTTAAGAAAGTAACATTTGTTGTATTTAAACGGCTTTATAGTGTCACCGCTTTGTAACCGCTCACACAGGTAGATTTAGCCTGATTAGCCGAGCGTCCGCCTTCCTCCTGAGAGATTTTTAGAGCTTTCAGCCGGTCAAGGTTAATTTCTTCACAAGCTGACAATCAAGTCAGTCCCTTTGTCTGAATTAATCGGCTCCCTGGATAAATTATTTTGATAAATTTGCTGATGAATAGTAGCAGAGGGATGGCTGTCGAAGTTTTAAAATTTATATGTTACTTTTTTTTAAATTTAAAGGTTATGATTCATTTTTGGCCTTCCACGGCTTATCCGAAACTTCGGATAAGTCGCGGAACGCGAAATAAGAACGGCTGTTATATCCAGAAAAATTAATCTTGGTACCCAAGGAGCCACAGGCCGCATACATCAACAAGTGATGTGGACCGCTTGGCGGACTTTAAACATAAATGGAAAATCTCTTTTCCCGTTTTTGGTGGACACTTAGAAGGCCTACCATGGCCGAGGCAGCTAAAGCCAGAGCTGAAAAGCAAGCTTTAAATGAGGCCACGGAAGAGGCTAAGAGGGCTAAGGTTAAGGCTAAATGCTCATGAGGCCTGGCCGCACCCCGGTGGCATGAAACTCGGTTCGATTCACGCGTCCTTTAAGTTAACACTTTACTCCTTAGTATTGACTTTTATTAATGTTTAGTCATATTATA
>JAISMU010000030.1 GCA_031276635.1 Deltaproteobacteria bacterium
CTGATCTCCAGATCGGCTAGGCCCCAGGGATAGGGCTGATGGGTCCCCAGGAGAAAGGCCGCCGTGTCCCGGCCCTGAAGCTCCAGAAGCTGAAAATGCTGCGGCTCTAAAAAAGTGCCTTGCCGCCAGTGGATGGGGCGAAGTTGGCTCATGCCGGCTCTCCAAAAAAGGCGCGCTCAAAACACGCCAAAAAATTATTTCCGATCCACGCCCGGCGCGTTGGAGGGGTTCGGGGGCAAGCTCTGGACAGCCTGGCCCGCCTCCTTTACCCCCCCAGGGCCGGACAGCGACCGCCCGCTCCCGGGTGGCTCCGGCTTAGGAGAGGGTGAAGCGGCCGGGGCGGGCGGGGCCGGGGCCGTTCCCGAGGCGGGGCCGGCTCCGGCGGGGGAGCCCGGGGCCGGGCAGCTAGCGGGGGGACAAACCTGCGGGGCTGGCTCGCCTTTGGGATCTTTATCCGCGTATTTCTCAGCCCCAACTTTCAAGTCCCGCTCCTGCTTGGGGAAAAAAGCCAACGACTGGCTCCGCAGGAGACGCCAGGCGTTCAAATCCTGGAACTCGGAGGTGTTGGCGAAGATCCACTTTTTATTCTCGTGGACCGGAATCAGCAAAAAACCGGCCACCCCCGGGGCGGTTAACGAGCTGAATCCCCCGACCACCCCCACCTGTCTGGCCCCAGCCAGGCGGTCCAGGCTGAGGTTCTGGGTCTCCCCCGGCTGGATCAGCAGCCTTTGGGCCCCGACCACCCCAGGCGGGACCGTCTCCCCGGCCGTGACCCCAGGACAACTCAAAAGCTCCACCAACCCCTTGGGGGAAGAGAGATTGCCTTGAAACCACTTCAAGTCAGAGAGCTGATAAAGGCAAAGGCTCAAGGCGGCCGGGACCCCATCAGTTAAATTCAAGTCCCGCGAGGCCACCAGGCCGATCTTGATGGCCTTGGGGGCGTAAAGAAACTGCAACAGGTCCAGGGATTTGACCGGTGGACCGGGATCGGGGGACAAGGCCTCGCTGGGATGGGAGCAGGCCCCTAAAGCCAGGGCCAGGAAAACCCAGAGAAATCCTCGAAAAAGCGTGGCCATGATTTAAAGAACTCCCCGCGCCAAAACTATCCTCTCTAAAACTCTCCCCTCAAAAACTATCCCCTCAAAAACTCTCCCCCCCTTGACCCGCGCCCGCCCGCTCAAAACGGGCTGGCCTGGTGGGGTGGGAAGCCGGCTCGATCTCCCTTGGCCAGGCTGTGGAAAACAATCTCCTCGGCCGGGGGTGATAGACAGGCCCAACGCCCCAGAGCCCCCACCTGGCCCAGCCGAACGCCCGGGGCCACCCCGGGTTTTAAAAGGATTTTGAGACAATAGACCAGAGGCGAGGTCAGATAACGATCCACGGCTTTCTCCAAAGCTAGGCGCAGCTCGCCCTCGGGTTTCAATCTCTCAAACAACTCCGGGTCTTCCACCGGGATGGTCATGGTGAACTGGCCCTGGACGTCCTGAGCCGCCCGCCCCAGGGCGCTCGCCCCCAGGGCCCGATAGTTCCGGTCCCCGCCCAGAGTCAGGCGCTGATTGACGGGAATGGCCACCCACCTTAAGACACACTCGGTGAGCTCAGTCACCTTGAGTTTCAGCTGACCAGCCACAAAAGCCAAAAGCCCCTCAGCCGTCCTGGTCTGGGTGGCCAGCAAGCCCATGTAGGCCAGGTCCCCCATGTGGCTTTCGGCTTCCATGCCGGAGTGGCCCAGACCCAGCAGGGCGTGGATGACGGTCCAGCAACTGGGATCCTTTTCCTCCAGCAGCCGGAAGGAGACATTGTTGTGAAAGAAAGCCTCCGCGTGCCGCCGATAGCTCGGCAGGGCGATGAGGTTAACCAACTGGCTGGAGCCATAGTCCTCATTGAGGGTGTCATCCAGAATCTGCTGGGCGTAAAAAGGCGGCAGAGGCGAGCAGGAGCCAGCCAGGCCCATGAAGGTCACGGTCAAGCGGTAAGAGCCACTGTCCAGCCGCTCAATCTCGGTCAAATCCGAGGTGGGAAAAGCCAGGTCCGGGGAGCCCTGGATGATCAGGCCGCGGTTGATCAGATCCCTTAACGTGGGAAAACGGTCCTGATTAGCCAGCCACAAAAGGCGCAGAGCCTGAAAGTAGCCGAACTCCTTGGGGTCCTTCTCCAGCTCATCTAACATGAAAGACTCACCACCTTCAATGGCTCAAGCCAGTCGCCCGACCAGGGTTGGTCTGGCCAGGATTCCTAACCGCCGCGCCAAGAACCCCCGGATCCAGGCCAGCTCGTCAGCCAGCTCCTGTTACCAGGGCCCCAGGCAGGTTTTCCAGGCGAGGAGCCAAAAGCTCCCCGGTTATTTTCGAGCCCTCGCCTCGGCGGCGTTGGGCTCCCCCTCGAAGGCGAGGGCGCGCCGTTTGAACCTCAAAATATTATTTACCAACAATATTTTATCAAGAAAATCGCCAATAGGGAACGCCATCTTGGGAAGTTAATTATAGCCAAAAGGGCTTTTGGCCCGCAAAAAAAACCAGCCAAGCCTTGAGGGACCAGATATTGACAAAATTAAAACTTGAACTCAGCATCTGGGCCCAAATCTCCAAAAAACTAAATTTGTCAAAAAATAACCCCTCCATTGTTGCCCCCCGCGCCCACCCGACTCCCTGGGAATCCGCCAGGCTTGGTGGCCCTTGACCGGACATAAAGGGACTGAGAGCGACTCGGCCCCGAGCCGCCCGCGTCTGCCTAAACTGACGAAAAATCTTGGGCCCGGCGAGACTAACGCCAACCCCAGCGTCAACTCCACCGCGGCCTCAACTCCAACCTCAGCTCAAATTATTTGTTTTTTATGCCCATATATCATATCAAAAAATCTAAATTTAATCTAATTAAAAATAAACTAAAAATTAATATTTTAAGGTAAAATTTTAGTCATAATAATACTTTTTATAAATAATAGAGTTAAATAATCGCCTTCGTTAAGAGGAGACCAGAGGCCTTAACTGGAAGAGCTGGAGGGTCCCGGGTTGGCTGAGGTCCTACCCCTCGGATGATGGGAGTTTTCAGTTGGCTCAAATTTGGTCTGGCCCGATATTTGGTCGCGACCCGCTCGGGGAACTAAATTAAGGCCATGAGGAATCAGGCGAAATTGCCAACAATACCTTGGGCTTTTTTTTTTTCGTTGACCAGGAAATTATTAACATGAAGTAGGGATTTTCTTGAGAGGCCAAGACGTTTTCCACTTGATTACGGCTTGATCCCGCGCCGAAAAGGGTTTGTTTCAGGCCTCTCCAAGACCGCGACCCCGCGCTCGAATGGCCCGGCTGGGAGCTTAATCAGGCTTCTGGGGCTTTGGTCTGAGGGATCTCGCCCTCAGGCTTGTCTGGGCCAAAAAGAACTTTCATTTTGGAGCCGTCGTCATAGAAGGCTATGGCGAGGTCGATAAAATTTTTTACCTCAGGCCCAAAGGAACTGGGGTAGTTCTTTTGGGTTATGGCCCTCAAGGCCTCTTGAGTGGCCTGGTCTAACAGCCGATCAATTTCCGCGTCGGAGAGGACATCTGTCTCAGTGGGCAGATTTATCGTTTCGCCTAACTTGAGCAGCTCTTTCTTAATTATCTCCAACGGCATTTTTTCCAGGACCAGCGAGGCCAGAGTTTTATTCATGTCAACTTCCGAGAGCAAATCTTGGGCCGCCTGGACAAACAATCTTCTTTGTTCAGCTACAGTAAGACCTTGTTGACTAATTTCAAGTAAAATTTTATTTTTTTGTTTGATCTTAAGCTTTTGAGAAGCTAAAGTGGCCAAGCTCTCAATTATATCATCCTTTGGCAGCAGCCCATAGGCTAATGAAGCCAGAGACTCGTTTTCTTTTGGGGTCAAGATTTTTTTGGGGTTTGGTCGATACTTGAGCTCCATGACCAAAACGACCTGACCCGGCAACTCCAAGCTCAAATCCAACCGCCCCTTGGAACCCGGCAGCTCGCTTTGGACTTTAAATTTATAAAATTGAAAAAGTAACTGGAGATAAGCGCGCAAATCACTTTCGCGGTCTGGCTTTTGAAAATAGGTCACGCGGGTAAAATGAGCGCTGAGAATGGCGCGGACCTCTTGGGCGTCCCGGCTCAAGAAAGCCTGAATCAGCTTTTCTTTTTCAGCGTTAAGATCCTCTTTTGAGACGGGGCCAAAAATAAGGCTGAAACAATCACGATAATAGGAATTTTTAACCTCTAAATTGGGGAGTCTGAAAGAGTAGGCTTCCTCATAAGATGGCTCTTGGTCATCATCGTCATCGACAACAACCCTAGTGATCTTATCCAACGTCAGATAGCCGCTGTGGAAGAGAATTGGCCCAGCCTCAAGTT
>JAISMU010000018.1 GCA_031276635.1 Deltaproteobacteria bacterium
TGATTGTTTCAGCCTTATTTTTGGCCCCGTCTCAAAAGAGGATCTTAACGCCGAAAAAGAAAAGCTGATTCAGGCTTTCTTGAGCCGGGACGCCCAAGAGGTCCGCGCCATTCTCAGCGATCATTTTACCCGGGTGACCTATTTTCAAAAACCAGACCGAGAAAGTGATTTTCACGCCTATATCCAGTTACTTTTTCAATTTTATAAATTTAAAGTCCAAAGCGAGCTGCCGGGTTCCAAGGGGCGGTTGGATTTAAGCGTGGAGTTGCCGGGTCAGGTCGTTTTGGTCGTTGAGCTCAAGTATCGGCCTAACCCCAAAAAAATCTTGACCCCGACAGATAACGCGTCTTTGGCGTCCTTGGCCGATAAGCTGCTGTCAAAGGAAGAAGTGTTTGAGAGTTTGGACAATCTTGCGTCTAAAAAGCTTAATAGCAAACAAAGAAATAAAATTTGGGCTGGAATTGATCAAGAAGGACTTTCTGTAGCTAAACAGAGACGATTGTTTGTCCTAGCCGCCTTGGATTTGCTCTCGGAAACTGACATTGATAAAAATCTGGCAACGCTAGTCCTGGAAAAATTGCCGCCGGAGATAATTAAGAAAGAGTTGCTCAAGTTGGGCAAATCGATAAATCTGCCCACTGAGACCGAGGTCTTCTCCGACGCGGAAATTGATCGGCTGTTAGACAAGGCCACCCAAGAGGCCTTGAGGGACATAACTCAAAAGAACTACCACAGTTCCTTTGGGCCTGAGGTTAAAAAATTTATCGACCTCGCCATAGCCTTCTATGACGACGGCTCCAAGATGAAAGCGCTTTTTGGCCCAGAGAAGCTTGAGGCCGAGAGCCCCAGACCACAGCCTCCGAAGCCTGATTAGAGCGCGGCTTGGGCTCAGTGGGCGGCGACCTCCCCACTGGCCGCCGAGACCGCCTACCGGTGAGCGGTTTAGTCATCGGCTAAAAAAAATTTTTCGCCAGGCGTTGGCTTAACTAAACTCAGTTTGATTTCATTTTGACCCCAGACCACAAAATAATTCTAAATTTTTGCCATTTAGTCATTTTAGCCCCTTAAACTCCGCGATCTTGTTTCCGTTGATAAAAATCGTCCCATAGTCAAAATAAGCCTAGATGATCTTCTTCCTGGGAATGAGGCTCTTGGCCATCTCCTCAGAGCGAGGCAAAAAGGCCAGGGGGAATAGTTTTAGAGATTGACCATAGCTGATAACCCTTTTTAGGATATTCTCACCAGAGCTTTTAACGCAACACCCTTACCTGGGTATCCTCGCCGGCGACAGCTAGGATCTGAAAAATTTCTTTCGCCAACTGGAAGAGCGGGAGAAAGCCTTCAGCGAGGGAGAACAATTATTTTCAGACCGTATCGACTAACCCGAGGAGGCCGCCACCGACAACCCACAGACCGGCCCCAACCACCGAATGTAACCGAGCCGCCCCCGGACGGTCGGGGCGGGGAGGGCTCCAAAGACCAAGGCGTGGCCCATGAGGAGGGCCTGACGCCCCAACCCCGCGTCGGCCCGGGGATGGGACGGCCGAGACCAGCGCCCAGGCTCAATAGTCCAAGGCCACCTTAGCCTCAGATTTGCTGAACGCCATTAATAACTCCCTGAACGGCCTGACAGATAGCCAGTTTTCGGTGGAGGTCGCGCTTGTCCAGGGCCTCAGGATTCAACATATGAACAAAGAGGGCCGGCCCATGTTTGTCAGCGGTCAGCCGGGCCTGACCCCCGAAGCCCTGATCATTCTCAAGACCATGGCTGGCCGGCTTCAGACCATTCCCAACAAAATCGTCCTTGAGGGGCAACCTGACTCGCTGGCCACCATCAGTCAGGAGCTGACGAACTGGGAGCTCACCACCGTCCGGGCCTCGGCCACCAGCCGATTTCTTGGCCGTCAGGGCATCGCCGACGATCGTCTGATGATGGTGGCTGGCTATTACTCAACTCAGCCCCTGCCGATGATTAACCCAACGGATCCAGTCAACCTGTCCCAGCGGCCACGCTGGAGCTGGACCCGGGACCAGCCCGCCCCCCGCCTAATCAGCTTGGCGGCAATGTCTCCAACGAAACTCTGGAGTAAACGTTCCTGGAGCAGACCCTGCGCTAGGCCGCCACCGCCGGGCTGGGAAAGTCGCTGAAGTGAGCGATTTTGGCTGACGGGTCTAATTTTGACCAAAATAAGAATCGTTTAAGTTTAATAATTAGATATATTGTGTTAATAAGCTATTATATGTAAAATAGTCTATTAAATAAAATTAATTATATCAACATGTTATCTGGCGTAAATCCGGCAAGAATGATTATTCGCGAAGCCAGAAAAATAAATATTTCGAGGCTAAAATCTCAGTTTTTTTCTATTGTAAAACTACTTCCAAGGTGGCATAGTAGATAAAGTCTCTTTTATTTTTTTAGGCTCTCCAGTCGGCCCTCCATCAGGGACTTCCCAAAAAGACTAGAGGATTAAAGGATTGGCTTAATGACCCTGAAAGGGT
>JAISMU010000005.1 GCA_031276635.1 Deltaproteobacteria bacterium
ATTTATCTGTGAAAACACCACGAATAATATCAATAAAATCAATTAATGTCATTAAAGAAAAACCGCCTAACGTAAACAACATAAATACTCCAGATTTAATTTTACCTACATAAAATCGATGTGCACCATACAATCCTAATAACAAAGCAAAAATTAATGTTGGTGTAAATGGATATTCAGATATATTAGAATTTATATTTGAGTTGTTATTTGACTGCTCATTAGATATTAGCTGATTATCAATATTATTATCAATATATATACCGCATGATGGGCATTTAACCGCATTATCAGCAATAAGTTTTCCACATTTTATGCAAATACTCATTTTAACCTCTATATTTCTTTTAAATCAAAAATTTTTACCATAATAAGAGTCAACAACCCACCGGCTAAAGCCGGTGGTCTATAGATCAGTTAACTTTAAAATCATCATTTTTATCATTGATTACTTGATTTAGATGTATTTTTTGATAATTTAATCTATAATATCACTATATCGTCCGTTAATATTTTTTTTCGATACTTCGTTATCATGACAATACGCAGGTGGATCAAGAATAGGCTATGGCGGCCATGCGCATAGTCAGTCATATTCAGGGCTCCGACTTCAATACCCCTCTATAATTGAGTAGGCCTTGCGTCAATATTATCAGCGGAAATACTAAAGCGCACCAGCTAAAGCTGGTGGTTTTAATCCATCTGTTCTAAGATAAAAAAAGTTATATTACATTTTTTGGATTATTAGATGGCTTACTTTTTATTATGAATTTTATCTTTTAACCGACCACTACCTGCATTATTCCGCTTTGACTGAGTGCCCGTATTATTTCCAGACGTTGACTCTGGGTTGACCGAAATATTCCCAGACGTTGACTCAAGGTTAGCTGTATTATCAGTCGGCGTTGATTGAGCGCAGCCTAAATTACCATTACTTAGGTTAGCTGCCGTTTTGTTTATGTCTCCACCTTGACATGACTCGCTTGATTTTTTTTCTGAGGGAACTGGAGAGTTCTTCGTATCCTGATCCAGCAAAATGGCTCTTATAAAAATCAGAAATAATAAGATCAGAAATAGACATCCACCTATCAAGTGATAAGGATACTTTTTTGTCACTTTTTGTGGGTATATCTTTTTTTTTTCAGGAATCTGTAGCGTTTTTCCGTCATACCACAAAATTCCAGCTGGAGCCTCCTCGGCCAAAACCTCGCTTACTAAAGAAACATTATCTCTAACAAACGCAGAATAAATGATATAAGAATAATTTTCATTACCAATTAAATCTATATAATCATTATGTTTATTTTTAAATGAATTAATTGCATCAATAATAATATTTGCCGGTGGAACATCTTCTGGTAGTTCATTGTTAACAGCCAATACATCATCAAGCGTAGAAACAAAATTAGTTAATTGTTCTGCATTCTGAAATAGCCATATAAAAAAATTAGTCCATTGTCTTAACGAACTTATATCGTCAGCGATTACCAGGTTATAGCGAATAGGCGTACCTAATCTATCACGACGAGGGGAAGGCAACCCGGAGACAAAAATAAAGGGTTTAATTATATCAGACCATTCAAATATTGACAGCACACCTCTTTTTGAGTCATCCATCGCTTGAGCTAAACCGTTTTTACTTAATTGCTGTCTAACATATCCATATAACATATGATTGTAAAAAGGTATATAATCTTGGTCATAAAAACGAGTTAATATTGATATATTCATAATTATACCATTATTTTAATTTTCTTAATCTATCAAATTTATCAGGTCTATGATTTAAAACATTTTCAAATAACTTTATAGAGTTAATGAACGATTTTATACGTGGATAAGCATCTAAATTATAACTTTTTTGATATTCGCCAGACATAAACTTACATATTTCAAGCATAATGTGAGCAGGACCAAAAGGAGTCCACTTATCCTTGCCCGGTTCAGGAGAAATTGAATATTCCCCTGTCATCATACCTTTTTCATCCCACGTAGGTTTTTTTAAATAGCAGCAACCGATAGTATTTACAGGTAAAAATAAGCAATCAATCTGTGATTTAGATTCTTTAATAACATCTAACACGCCATTATAATATTCGTTAACAACTTTTTTATATAGATCACTAGAGCGATCAGTCAATACTGGAGAAATAGCAGGTTTACTATAATACGTTTCGCATTTAACTGGAGCAATAACGCATAAACCACGTAAATTTTCCCGTTGTCTTGCCCAATCCCGAATTATATCTTCAACTTGATGTATAGCTAAATTTTTTCTTAAACTTTCTAAATGTTTTTCCCTAACACTTTCCATTAAAGCCGCGCCATCAGTTGGAAGGATGAATATATCCCAATTATTAAAGCCTAATTCTTCCATTTTTGATGGATCATTTATCCAACCGCCGGGAAAATCATGAAATATAAAATCAAGTTTAAATGATGAAGATTTTGCGTCTTCTAGCCTCATATTGAAAATTTCATGCGATGAAGTGCCCTCGAGAGTCCCAGTTTTAAATGACCTACGTTCAATACCACTTTTAAGGGCATTAATTCTATCAGCTATACGCTCAGAAGTAGCCTGATCCATTGCGCTGAATTTTAAATAAGCGCTAGCCTCATTATATAAACCATCAGAAAGAAGTTTAAATTCTTCCACAATAGAAGCGATTAAAGTTGTTTTACCAATCCGGCTCGGTCCAAATAAGCCAATATGATATTTTGGATTTTTATCACTTAATTTTTTAATAGGTGAATCAATTGGCTTAGTGGATTTTTTAGATCCAAAAACATTAAATAAACTGCCAAAAAAACCAGCCATATATATCCCTTACAATAATAATGAATGATCTAATAATATTAACGATAACTATAAAGTAAGTTCCCTTAAGTCATCAATAAGCTTTAAAGCTTTATTTAACAAATAACTTTGGTTTGATTTCCGGTCACCAGGCCTTATATCATCAAAATATTCCTTAAAAAATCGTATCCACTCATCCTCGGCGTCTTCATTACGAACAATTAAGTCCTCAAAATATTCAAAAGCCACATATAATATATTAAATACTTGCCTAGTTTCCGATATTAATAGTCTACTTATATCAGAAGTTGTTTTATCGCCTAAATCTCTTAAATGGCAATATAGACTCTCAGCAACTTCCATGGTGTTACTGCCATCAAGAGTAAAACCTCGCGCCGAAACCGCGTTTTTTAAAGAGCGAATCGGTTCATAAGCGCGAGGGTAAAATTGGGTGTCATGATCAATCCTCAGCTTTAAAATTGTTTCCACCGCGTTACGCATTTTGGGAATAGGCATATCCGCGTTATCAATATAATCCAGAAAACATTGGAGCTTACACTCCACATCTTGACCAGTTAGAAGGTTATTCAAAACATCTTCCTGGTTAAACGCGTCAATAACCCGTCCACGGACTTCATCAGCTCGTAATTTATAAAGTGTTTCCAGAGATGAAAAACTTTCAGCGATTTTAACTCGCATTTTGTTAACTTCACGCTCTAAAACACCACCGAAACCTATATTTTCAGCAAGGCTATTGCGTGTATTTTTAAACCAGGCTTCTTTACTTCCGGCATTAAAACCATTATCATAATAATTTTGAATATTTTTTTCTATAACATCTAATTCATCACTTAAACCTTCTAATTCCTTATTGCTTTGAGATTTTACTTCTAACTCTTTCAGTAGATCTGAACAAGTAAAAGCAAAACTTCTTTTAGCGTCTTTAGCCGCGTGCCTGATAACTTCTTCTGAATCTTGCCCTTTACCACGAATTTTCAAATCTTGCCGAACTTTATCAGTAAAAGACCGAATGCTTTCAAGAATTAATCGTAATTTTTCATTAAGTTTAGTATAAATTTCTGAATCAGCTTCTGGCAATTTATTAGCTAAATGCATTAAAACATTTATCAGAACATCATTAGATAATCCATCTGAATCAGAACTTGTAGTTGATAATATTTTGTATCGACCGCCTAACTTATTTTTTATCTCTTCTAGCATTATTTGAGCATTATCATGCTTACAACCACCAGCGTTAAGGACAAATAAGACAAAATCTGATGGTTTAGAAAATGGCGTGTTCCTCGTCAGCACCTCCAGGGCTTTTTGAGCTTCTTGATCCCAATCCATGCGAGTGCCTGAGGGACGACGAATAAAAAGGCAGACATCAACATTATCCTGAAAGCCTTCGGTATGGCGCTGTTCCAAGGTCGGGTCCAACTCACCAAGCCCTGGCAAATCAATTAGCTGTAACTTATTAACATCAGAACGAGGAAAAGAACAATTTATAATAACTGAAGAAACTGCTAAATATATATAACTAGGCTCTAAACCACCTGGGCGATCATTATTTGGAACAGAATAAGAAACAAATCGCCGCAGATTATCCAGAGGCACCACTTCTTCCCGGCCCTTAAGATAAGGGCTGAACACGTCTATTTGTTCCTGAATTTTCTCAAGTTTTTGACGGTATATCTCTTCTTTATCATCTTGACAGGCTGAAGGCAATTTCATTAAGCGAAAATCTTTCAATGAATCAGGAACAGGAAGCCCTAAAGTTGAAAAAAATGGCCTTAAACGATTGTTAATAAATCCGTCATCATCAAAAAATAAAATTTTAGCATTATTTTCTATAGAATTATTGATTGTGCAACGAACAGCGGTAACGGGCATACCATCGCCGGTTGGCACCTCATTTTCCGACAATCCAGATAAATTTTGGAGTAAAAAACTTTTACCCATCCCCTTGGTTCCGGCAAAGCCAATATTAATAGTTTCCCGTTGAAATCTGCCCAGATTTCGCTGTATATTAACACTTAAATCTGTTAATTCACTCTGAAAGTTATAAATACTTTCATGGCAAAAATTGCAAACTTCTTTCAAAGGATCCTTACTATCCAACGGATCTGATATTTGAGCGATTGCTTCATCTACAAGTTGTAATGGTTTTTGCATATCCCTACAACGAGCAAGTATATCATTTATAGATGGAAGCCGTTGCTTTCTTTGTTGCAGTATATTATCAATTTGTAACGATATATTACTCATTTTTTCACCTCAATTTAGTTAATAAAAGCAAATAACCAACTTTTATAATTTTATATTGGTACCGTTTGTCTATAAAAAATATTTTTATATAAAATAATTAATATTTTGTCTGTGTATAAAATTTTATTACGCCTTAATTTTCTAGAATAATAATTTTTTATACTATTAATGCAAAGTATAAAATTATTATAAAAAGATTTTTGGGGAAATAAAAATTTTATTGGAATTAAAGAGTAGTTAATTAATAAGAGAGAGAGAGAGAGAGAGAGAGAGAGAGAGAGAGAGAGAGAGAGAGAGAGAGAGAGAGAGAGAGAGCAAAAATCATGCCAACAACAGCAGAAACTTTTAGTGTCGCATTATTGTAACGCGCTGACACATTTTTAAACAATTTTTTGACTTCAAAAGTCATTTTTCAGTTCCAATTTAATAAAACAGATAAATATTGTATTATTTGATCAAAAAAATGGTTATCAACCAAAGGTCAGGCCCGCAGGTTGATTTTAAAATCCTTTTCTTATTTCACTTCGTTTAATCTAACCGATTTCTCCTAAGCTGTCAAGAGTTTTTTTGCGGGGGAAAAAATTTTTTCATTTTTTTTTGCCCCCTCGTTAAGCCCAAATTGACGTCTATTATGTTGAATTATCTTCTATATTTCAGATATTTATTTATTTTTAAACTTTTTAAAATTTTATTATTTTATATTTTAAAAAAATAATTATAACATTTTTATCTATTTTTTTATTATTATTTTATAAATTTTTTTTAAACACTGTAATTTTATCAATATTAAATTTTTCAGGAGTATCCTAGGCCAAGTCGCCTCCGTCTCAGGCGTGAAGATATTGGCTAAATTCAACGTCATGGCTGGCCTGATTTTTTTCCTGGAGATACTACATTGTTAGCTAGACAAACACTTTACCTTTTTCTTTATATCGATCAGTTACTATTTATTTATAAATACTCTCTACTTTTATTGCCATTTAAATAATTTTCTCGTAATAAATAATTTTTTTATTAATCTAAACTAATTTAATGTTGTTGATTTTTGGCTAATCATCTAAATTATGCTGACTTGCCTGCTACGTTTAAACGCGGGCATTTCAACGAATTATGTTAATATAGTCATTAATTTTCAATGGTTTTTCCTCACTATACCCCCAGCGGAGGTTAGCGCGTGACCATAATCCGGCGATTATCCCTCTTTTCGTTTCTCATCGCTCTTTTTTTTCTGAGCCCCCTGGCCCCTCTGGCTCAGGCTACCAAGCCATTACCCCCGCCCCCAAGGGAGAGCCCGCCCATCCTGCCGCCGCCCTCGCTGCCTAAAACCTATGAGGTCGAGCGACTGGACCTAACTATTATTATAGAGGGACAGACGGCTCAAGCCGTCTTGAGGCAGACCATCAAAAACACCGGTCCCGCTCCCCTGGAAATTGACTATCTGACCCCCCTACCTCAAGAAGGCCAGGTTTTGGGCCTGACGCTATTGGCCGATGGCCAGGAGCTAACTGGCCAGGTCTATGACAAGGAAAAAGCCTTTGAGATTTATCGCCAGATCGTCAGCCAGCTCAAAGATCCAGCTTTAATGGAGTACGCTGGCCGGGGTCTGGTCCGAGCCCGGATTTTTCCAATTCCGGCCGGTCAAAGCCGGACCCTGGAGCTATCTTTAAAATACTTGCTACCAAAAGACGCCGACCTTATCACTCTCGCCTTCCCTCTTGATGGCCCCCTCACCGCTGGCAAAACCGTGGGCTCCCAGGACATCCGAGTGGAAATCGTCAAAACCCCGAATCTGACCAACGTTTACTCCCCGGTAGCCGAGGTCGAGACCAGTCTGGGGACTGACCAGGCCAAAGCTACTTTTTCAGCCAAAACCAGCCCGGCTTTGAGCAATTTCCTTCTCTACCTCAAGACGGCCAAAACCCCCATGGGGGGCCTGGTCTTAAGCAACCAGCCCGAACCGGACGAGGATGGTTTTTTTCTCTTTCTGGCCGAGCCAGCTATTACCACTGACTCAACCTCAAAAGCCCAAAGCAAAAATGTCATTTTCGCCCTGGACACTTCCGGATCCATGAACGGGCGCAAGTTTAAACAAGCGGTGGCGGCCCTGGAATTCGTCCTGGAGCGCTTGAATCCGGATGACACTTTCAATCTGGTGGAATTTAACACCCTGGTCAGCTCCTGGCGGCCAGAGCCAGCCAAGATGACCCCAGTGAACCGCCAGGAGGCTTTAAAATATCTGCGTAACCTCAGAGCCCAGGGCTCCACGAATATTGAAAAGGCTTTGGAAACCTCCCTGAAAATGGTTGAATCGGCTAAACCCAGCTACCTTCTTTTTCTGACTGATGGCGAAGCCACCGCCGGCCAGACCGAGGAATTGCCCTTGGCGTCCTTAGCCGAAAAAAATAACCCCCAACGCGCCCGAATCTTTTCCTTCGGGGTTGGCGACGATGTTAACTCCCGCCTCCTGGACCGCTTCTCCACTGGCTCAGGTGGTTATACCATTTACGTTAAACCCGAGGAAAATATTGAGGAGAAGGTGGGAACCTTTTTCAACAAATTAACCAGCCCGGTCATGACTAAGCCAGTTTTGACGGCGAGTCTACCCGTTAATCGCCTCATTCCCCAGGACATGCCAGACATTTTCCAGGGCTCCCAGGCCATAATGGTCGGTCGCTACCCCAAGGGCGGGGCCGCGACCTTTAAACTGACCGGATTGATCGATGGGAAGCCCGTGACGTTTGAGTACCCAGTCTCTCTGGCCGAGGGACCCCAGCCGGATCGGGATTTCCTCCCCCAATTGTGGGCTCAACGACGGGTGGGCGCGATAATTGACTACATCGATCTGAACAGTCAAGTCAAAGACCCCGCTTCAACTCAATGGGTGAAAGAGTATCAGGAATTGGCGAATGAGCTGTTGTCTCTGTCCAAAAAGTATGGCATTCTCACCCCTTACACCAGCTTTCTGGCCCTTGAGAAAACTGACTTGACCGCCCAGGTCGCCAACACCCAAACCGCGACCCGCAACCTGAAGATCATTGAGGAGACCACCGGCTCCTCGGCTAACGCCCAAAGAGGCCTGAAACAAGACTTTTTGGCCTCCCCCACCGCCAAACCCGCCCCGCGGTCCCCCGTTGAGGCCAAGGCGAAGCTGGAGGCGATGGCCGCCCTGGATATGGAGGCCAGCCACGCCGAGCCAAGTGAGCTAAACCCCCCCAGACAATTGGGCGGCAAAACCTTTTTCCTCAAGGATGGACAGTGGCGAGACAGCGAGCTGACCGAGGAAGACCTGAAAAACGCCCAGGTCATCACCCAGTTGAGTGATGAGTATTTTACCCTGGCCAAAGAGCTGGCCCCAGAGCGACAGTCCTGGCTCAGCCAAGCCGAACCGGTGGTTTTCAAACAAGGTCAAAAAGTCTATCTGATTGAGCCAGTGGCCAAATAACTCTGGACCTGTTATTTTAGCCCAGCCGCGGGCTCTGGCCCGTGGCTGGTTAGATCTCTCATCAATTACTTTGGGCTGATTATGACCCTTGAGTCCGGGCCCAGCGCGACTGGCCCAATTTTGGAAGTCAACGATCTGGCGGTCAGTTTTGGTCGGGGAGCCTGGCCAGCGGTCCGGGGCCTGGATTTTCGCCTGAACCCCGGAGAGGTGGTGGGCCTGGTCGGGGAAAGCGGCTCCGGCAAATCCATGACCGCTTACAGCCTTTTGGGCCTTTTGCCTTTTGGGGCCCGGCTCGACCGAGGCTCCATTCTTTTCCAGGGCGAGGACCTGGCCCTGCTGCCGCCCAAGGCGAGAAGAAATCTCTTGGGTCGGCGTCTGGGCATGATCTTTCAAGAGCCCTTGACCGCCCTGAACCCGGTCTACTCCATCGGCGAGCAGGTGGCCGAGATCTTTCGGATTCGAGCTGGCCTCAATAGAAAAGAAGCCCGAGCCCGGGCCATTGAGCTTTTGGGGCAGGTGGGTCTGCCGCGACCGGAGGGGGCCTACGCCAGTTACCCCCACCGCTTTTCCGGGGGAATGCGTCAGCGGGTCGTCATCGCCATGGCCTTGGCCTTGAACCCAGACCTGGTCATCGCCGACGAGCCAACCACGGCCCTGGATCCGACCATCGCCGCCCAGATCATCCGGCTTATCCAGAGCCTGACCGCCCAAAGGGGCTCGGCGGTTCTGTTCATCACCCATAACCTTCGGCTGCTGATTGGCCTGGCCAAAAGGGTTCTGGTCATGTATCACGGCCTGATTGTGGAGGAGCTCACGGACTTTCAGGATTTAAGACACCCCTACAGTCAGGGTCTCTGGCGGGCTCTGCCGCCTGAGCCCGGGACGGGCGCTGATCGGCGCCTCATCCCCATCCCTGGTCAGGCCCCGGGGCCGGGCGAACTCATCCCCGGCTGCGCTTTCGCTCCTCGCTGTCCCCAGGCCCAAGAGATCTGTCATCGGGAGCTCCCGCTCTTAAAAACCTTGGCCCCGGCCCGCCGGGTCCGCTGTCACCTGTCATGCTAAGGGCTCAGCGGGTTTATAAGACCTTCCGACCCGCCAAAAGCCTGGGTCAGGAGTTTTTATCCCTTTTTCGGAAAGTGGAAAAGGATGGGGTCCAGGCTGTGCGAGGGGTGGACCTGGAGGCCCGACCAGGCGAGATTCTGGGCCTGGTCGGGGAGAGCGGCTCAGGCAAATCCACCCTCGGTCGGCTGTTGAGTGGGCTCTATGTCCCCGACGCCGGCCAGATTCTCATGGCGGGCCAGGATTTGGCCAGATTTTCTAAAGCCGAGCGCTCGCGTTTTCACCAGCGGGTTCAATTCATGTTCCAGGACCCTTCCTCGGCCCTCAATCCCCGCCTGACCGCCCAGGCCACCCTGACCGAGGGGCTGATCATCCACCGCCTAGGCAACCGGGCCCAGCGAAAAGAGAAAGTGGCCCACCTGCTGGCTGAGGTCGGGCTGGACCCGTCCATGGCCACCCGCTATCCTCACCAGTTCTCCGGCGGGCAGCGACAGAGGTTGGGCCTAGCCCGGGCTCTATGTCTGGACCCGGAAATTCTGGTGGCCGACGAGCCGGCCTCTTCCCTGGACGTCTCCATCCAGGCCCAGATTATCAATTTGTTGTTGGATTTAAAGGAGAAAAGAGGCTTGACTATGGTCCTTATTAGCCACGATCTGCCTCTAGTGGCTCACCTGGCCGACCGGGTGGCGGTCATGTACGGGGGGCTCATCCTGGAGATCATTCCTCAAAAGCTCCTGGGTCAGATCGACCATCACCCCTATGTGCGGGCTCTGTGGTCCTCAACTTTAGCCAAGGGCGATTATGTCCTCCCTGGGGAGCCGCCTGACCCCCAAAGCCCACCCCCGGGCTGCCCATTTGAGCCGCGCTGCCCTGAAACCTTGGCCCTCTGTCAAGAAAGCGCCCCACCTTTAAAAGCCAACCAGCCCGACCATTGGCTGGCCTGCCACGCCCGCTGAGGCCGCCCCAAAAGCCTCCCGACGCTTGAGCCTAAAGCCGACTCGTCATCTTCCGAAACGGCATGGGATCGATCCTGGCCCCATTCAAATACACCCCATAATGCAGATGAGCCCCGGTCACCCGGCCCGACTGACCGGACTTGGCGATGACCTGACCCTTGTCGACCATATCCCCGTCTTGGACGTCAATCTCCGACAGATGAAAATACATGGAAATGAGGCCCTGGCCATGATCGAGATACACCGCTTTCCCCGAGAAGAAATGGTCGCCGGTCAGGATCACCCGCCCCCGGGCCGGGGCTTTCACCGGGGTGCCGGTGGGGACCAGGAAGTCCGCCCCGGCGTGGGGGCGGGGGTTGAGGACGCCATTTAACTTGGTCTGCCGACCAAAGGAGCTGTTGACCTGGCCATTGACCGGCTCCAGGAAGGCCCCGGACCAAAGCCTTTCCGGGCTGCGGGTGGCCAGGGCCTGGTCAACCAGGACCTTTTCCTGGGCCGCCCGGCGTTGGTTCTCCTCGGACAACCGCACCTGAGCCTGGGGCACCTTGATGACCCGGACTCCGTAAGACTTGTCGCGAACCACCACCTGAGCCCGCGCCTCCCCCACTCCCGGGCAGGTAACCTTTAAGGGATAGGTTCCAGGCTTGAGCATGATGTCAGCCCCGAACAGGCCGACCCACCGGATCCCGGCGGCTGAGCCGGGTTTTTTGGTGTCCTTCTTAACTGAGAAAAAGAAGATCGGTCGATTATCAAAATCCCCCAGGCAGTCAGCCGAGCCCTCGGCCAACTCCACCAGGCCCACCGTCCCGCGGTCGAGTGGTTGCGGCAGAACCTTCAGCGAGTCGACCTTGGCCGGAAGTTCCTGGGCGGCCAAAGGCTCAAAGCCACCCAGACCCAGGGCCCAAAAAAAGCCCCCCAGGGCCAGCGTTAAGATGAGGTTAAAATTGTTGAGCGAAAGTTTTTGAGGCATTATTGGCTTTCCCGGGATTGGCCTGGGGCTTGTTTCAAAAACAGGCCGTGATACTCCTCCCGGCTCAGATGGCGGCTCAAAGTCTGGCCAATGACCGAGAATAGTTGACTGATTTCTTCCTGGCTCAAGCGGGGCAGGAGCCTGGCCATCAATTGATCGTCCGAGAACTTTTGCAGATAGACCTGCAAGGTGGCCAGATCCGTCTCATGGTCAAACCCCTCAGCCAGGGGCCCGGTCCAGTTTTCGACAAATTCGTGGGTGTGCTGGGTTTTCATCAGGCAGAGCTTTCCTCAGGGCTTCTGGGGTCTCAGAGCGAAAGACGCTAGCCCAGGGTCTCAGGTTAATTGGACCACCAGCCGCCCTTCTTCGTCCCTGGGGTAACCGGGGTGGACTTACGGTTAAAGACCGAGGCCGCCCCTTCCTTGGTGGGACCAGGCGAGGGTTTGACTTTGGGGGGTGGGTTGAGGATCAGGTCCAACTTGGGTTTGAGCTGCTGATATTTCTTCTCGCCCTGCTCCACATAAAGCCAGTTGGCCCCTGAGATGACCTCATGATCAAAGGTTTCCCGAATCCCAGTCAGGCTGAAGGCGTCATCAAGCAAGATCATTTCCACCTTGGCTTCCTTGATTCGCAAGGTGACCCAAAAGTTGCGATATTCAGCGACCTTGGCCGTGCTGCCAGTGCCAATCATGCTTTTTTTGGTTTCCAGGTAAATGCCTTCCCGCACTTTTTCCTCACCCATGCTCTCTCCCCCATGAGCCTTTAAACCCTGGAGCCAAACAATTGCCTCCCTAAGGCCTCTGAGCTCTCAGCCAAGGGCCTCGCTAGACCCGGTTCACCATATTTCCATTATAGGCTGAGCCAACCAGGTTGTAAAGAAAGAGTTGATTTTCTTGTCTATTTTTGGGCTGGCTCAAACCAACAAAAATATAATCATACAATAATCTTATCTTTATATTGATTTATATTTATTTATATATTGAATAATTTATTAATTAAAAGCTTTAACATTCTTATCAAAATTTGGCGGCCCCAGCGACTCGGCCCGAACTGCCCCCTCAAAAATTATTTTTTAGCTTTGCCCCCAGGAACTTATATATAATGGTAAAAGGAGTTTGGGCTCCTTGACCTGGGCGCCCCAGACCCCGCCTGGAATAATTTTTTCTTAATAATTTTCTTTTTTGGCCAGTTGGCCTTGATTTATCTTATTGCCTGATCAATGCCCCAATCTGGTCCCCTCAATTGAGGATAAAAAAAGGAAATCCTTTTCAGTCATTGTATTTGGGAGCGGCCAAGAAATAATTGGGGCGATTGACCCTTTATAATTTTTATTTGAAAGCAAGCCGACCTTAAGATATTTAATTATCAGAAAACGGCCCCGAAAACCTGAATTGACCTTGTATTTTATCCTAGAATGTGTTATATGGTCTCAGGCGATTAAAATTTTGGGGAGAGACCAATGACTACTACCAATAACGCTGTCGAAATTTACCGTTACCACCTGACCCCGGGCAATCTCTTCACCTGTGGGCAGCAGGCGATGATCTCAGCCGTCCTGGGAACCTGCGTGGCGGTCTGCCTCCATGACCGACGCCTGAAAATTGGCGGCATGAATCATTATCTCTACCCTAAAAGCGGCTTTTTCGGGTCCAGCTCCAACGAGTACGGGGACGTGGCCATCCCCGCCCTCATCGACAAGCTGCGCCGCATGGGTAGCCGCGTCCAGGACCTGGAGGCTCAGATTTTCGGCGGCGGAGACATTGGTTCCGGCTGGGGCAGCACAGGAGCCAAAAACGTCAAAATCGCCCGCAAGCTCCTCAAGAAAAACGGCATCAACGTGGTCTCCGAGGACGTGGGTGGCTTCAAAGGGCGCCGGCTCATCTTCCACACCGGGACCAACGAGACCCTGGTCATGAAAACTCACCGCATCCGTCGGGGCGACTATTATCCTTATCGCGAAAGGCTCAATTGATAGGCCCAGGTCGTTGAGGTTTCGACTTGAGCCGGCTTAATTTGGTTAGGCGGCTGAAGCTTGCCCCTCGGCCAAAAACCAACCAATTGTCAGAATCACTGGCCTATTTACAAAGGGAGGGCGAGGTGACATAAACGCTCATAAGGCGTGGCCTCACTCCCCGCTCGGGAAACAGCGAAATTTTTATCCATGATTTTAGCTAATTTTATGTTGTTTTACAGTAAATTTATTATTTGAGTTTCTGTTTGATTAAAAAAATTAGCCTTTAATTTTTTTTATTTTTTACTCCATCGAAATTACTATAGTCAAACATCTCTTTTCTATAAATAAGGTGATATACTTTTGCTTAACTAAAATTAACTATATGAAAAATATATTTTTTACATGACGGCCTTTCTAAAGCGTCTTCTGGAAAAAAAGTCCCTGCCCAAAAAAATAAACCTTATTTAAAATAACTAACTTTAGTATAATAACTCTTTAGCCTTTAAATATTCTTTATCTGATTAACTTATATATTATATTATAATATTTATAAATAAAAACATTACTATAGAATTTAATTAGAATATTAAATTTAAAAATATTTTTAAATATTATTTTTAACAGTTATTCGTTTTTAACTCAAAGCCCGGGTCGAGCTGGTCTGGAGAAAAATCTGGACAAATTGGTCGAAGGCCTCCATCAGTAAAATCCGGCAATAGTTGACCAGGTTTCATTTTTCCTTGCCAGCTTAACGAAAATTTACGGCCACTTTCGCAAAAATTTTTAGCGTTTAAACACCACAAGATATTTAGCCTCCTGCTTCAATCATGATAAAATTTAAAATATTTATTTTTTTATTATAAATATAAAGATAAATAATTATTATTTATATTTATATTTATATTTTTTTATATATCAAATTTTAGCTATATAAAATTAACTATCTCTAAAAAATTAAGTTTTTTTATTTCTTATTATATGAACTTAGGCTGGCCAACCTCTTTCGGAATGGTTGTCGCAACTTTCTGATATGTTTAATAAAAAAATTATATTGACCATGTCCACTAGCATAAAATAATAGATACTATAATTTGAAATATATATATTGATATCTAATAAACTATACTTTTGCTAAAATACCAGAATGTATCATTTACTTTTGTTCCCTAATTTGGTATTGAGTTTAGCAATCACCTTAATCAAATGAGCGACTTAGTTCTTATAAATTCCTCCTAAAATTACGCGCCAGCTAGATATTTATTGACTTACAAACAATTAAATGGTATGATTTTTCTTATTTGAACTGAACCTTTTCCAGACAATTCCGTCTTGGTCGCTTATTTTCTCCGAGGGAACTCAAGGAATCAGCGAAAGCCAGAATGGATCAAAAAGGACCTGGCGGCCAAAAGACGCCTGACCCCGTTCGCCACTGGTCAGAACGGCTAATCCCTTGATTATGAGCCAGCCGGTTGGGCCTGAATACGCCGACTTTATCCCCAACTCCCTGGAGGATACCCATGGTTAACAAACCCAAAAAGAGACTCAACCAGTCAGCCAAAGAGCGGCGTCCAAACCTTCCTGTCGACCAGATCAAACCAACCACAGCCGGACCAAAGACTGGCACCCAGGCTATCCTCAAGATCCTCGCCCTAGCCGCGAGCGCGAAAACCGATTTAGACTGGCCAATAAAAATAGCCCAGTCGGCCATGAACTTGTTGAAAAAACAACTGGAACCAGACCATCCGGACATCCTCAACCTGGCGTTCCAGCTGGCCCAAAAACTTGATTACCACGACGAGCTCCTAAACGCCTGTGAGCTGTACGCCCTGATCCTGGACGCCAAGGAACGCGCTTCTGGCCCAGACCACCCAACAACCCTCACGGTGGCTGACCTACTGGCCCGGAGCCTTACGCGGCTTGAACAATTCGAGGAAGCCCGCGACCTTTACGCCCGAGTCCACGCCGCCAGAGAAAAATCCCTGGGCCCCGACCACCCCGAAACCATCAAAGCGTTGTGCAACCTGGCCGTCGCCTATCATGGTCTGAAAGACTTTATCTTCTCTCGCGATCTTTTCCAACGGGCCATGAACTCTTATAAAAAGTCCTGGGCTTTGAGCATCCCTCAACGTTAAAAGCTTCTGTCGCCTTAGCCGAATGCCTGACACTGCTTGAGGAGCACGCCAAAGCCAGCGACCTTAACCTTAAGGTTCTGATCGCCCGCGAGCGCGCCCTCGGTTTTGACCACCCAAACACCCAGGTGGTGGCCCACAATCTAGCCTGGAATCTGTTGGAAAGTGGCGACCTTGAGCGGAGCGTCGCGATTGGCCAGCGAGTTCTGGCCTCCCGAGAGCGGACCATCGGCCTGGCTCATGAACACACTATCATGACGGGCATGAACCTGGCCGCCGCCCTTTTCGACCTCAAAAAATTCGCGGAAGCCCGCGACCTCTACGTCCGGCTCCTCGTCGCTAATAAGCAAGTCTTCGGGCCCAATCACCGGGATACGCGCAGGATCGCTACCTATCTGACCGAAACCAGGAAAAATCTTCTTGACTTCGCGTTGGCCAACGACAAGCTCGCCCGGAACTTGGACGCGCTCGCGATGTTAAAAGCTCAATCAAATCGCGCAAACCTTGGGGCAAACGCGAATAACTGAAAAACTCTCGCTCCTGAGTCAGACCTCTCGCCGGGAAAGAATCTGGCTGACCCAACCGCCGACAGGAGCGACAACAATCTGAGGTAAAACAGGCCGGACTTGACGAGCGGCGGCCAGGACCCACTTCTGAAAGACTATTTGGCCATAACTAAAAAGTGACCTCTACCTGGGCCTCGACAAACCAGATCTGGCCGACGACGAGCGGCTCCAAGGTCCCAAACGCCTGGCGACTTTAGATTGATGAGGGGATTTAGCCTCGCTCAGTCTTGGCCCGCCAATTTTTGAGAAGCCCACGCTCTTGACGCCTGGACGATGACCCTAATCCCGTAAGACCTCAAGCCAAAGGGCGAGCGTTCTGACGCGGAACCTTGACTGTCAATCACTATCAAGCGGGAAAACGGCGAATCACGGCCTTTAGCCCCGCCCCTCAGGCGGCTTTTGGAGAAAAACTCATGGCGAAAAACAAAAAACCTAAAACCAACCGGGCTATTCGCAAAATACAACGCCTGGCCTCACCTGCCTCCCCGAGACCAGTTGATTTACTGAAACAAGCGGAGGACTATGAGGAAAAAGCCAGGGCCTTACACCTAAAGGGGGATATCGCCGGGTCCCGGAAGTATCTCTTGCTCCTTGTTAATTTTAAAGAGCGCCAGTACGGCCCCGAGAGCCCGGAAATTATCAGTTCGCTCAACAACCTGGCCGCTAATCTCGCTATGTCCGGCGACAATAAAGGAGCCAAGCGACTATTTGACCGGCTCATCGCCCTCTGCGAAAAGTATCTCCCGCCCGATCATCCCGAATACGTGGCCGCGCTGACCAACTTGGCCAATCACCATTCTGCCCTGGAGAACCACGCGGAAGCGGAACGCCTTTACGCCCAGGTCCTGGCCATCCACGAGCGGAACTTGGGCCCCAAAAATATCATTACCCTGGCCGTGGCCAACAGTCTGGCCTCAACCATCGCGGATCAAGGGCGCTTCAAAGAGGCCATGCCCCGCTTTAAAAGAATCCTGTCTCTCCAAAAAGAGATCTTAGGCCCCGAACATCCACACGTCCTGCTCACAACAAATCAGCTGGCTGACTGCCTGGCCGCTCTCAAGGACAATAAAGGCGCCAGCGAGCTGTATTTCTCGCTCCTGGCCACCAACGAGAAGATCTTCGGGACCGATAACGAGGAAACCATTAACGTGATGACAGACCTGTACCTCCACCTTGTCTCGGTTGGGGATCTCCCGGCCGCGGTCGCTCTGGGGCAACGTTTCCTATCCAGCGTGGCCAGAGTCTTCGGCCCTCAGAGCCACACCACCTTGAATTTTACGAACAATCTGGCCATAAATCTCTCGAAAATCGATCGGTATCAGGAAGCCCTTGACCTCTTCGCTCGATGCCACGAGATCCTCCAGCGCGTCTCCAAGCCCACGAGCCATAAAACCATTGAGGCGACGTACAACTACATTAATTGTCTAATCACGAACAATTGTCTGGAAAAGGCTCGAGAACTTCTGGTCAAAAACCTGCCCACAGTCCAACGCGTCTTTGGGGCCACTCACCAGATGACCATTCTATATTCAGGCCAACTGGCCAAAACGCTGTTGATTCTGGGGGACGAGGCTGGCTTTCTGGATATTCTCAAGAGGTATCCAATTCTCACTTCCAGTTAAGACGCGGCTTCGCCGCCGCTCGCCAACCGGCGCCCCGGCGGAAATGGTAATTTTTTCCAGAATATTTCCTGGCAATCGCTCATGGCTAAAAGAGCCCTCAGCAAAATCTGACCAGGATTCCAGAAGCTGGCGCCCTTAGGCCAACTCCGGCTCCCCGAGCCAACTAACCGACGTCCGCGAAAAAATGAGCGATTCCGCTCTCCTGAAGACGCTCACCCAGGCGGCAATGTGAGCCTGGCGAAAGCTCAAAAACCTGGGACTCAGCTTGGCGCGCTCTCAGCTCAACGAAAAAAATAGGCCCAGACCACCCGAAACCCCTCGACCCACGCGCCAACTGGCCTTTGAGCTCGAAAAACGCGAAGCTCACCAAAGAGCTTTCGACCCGCAATTCCATCATGGTCGCTTCGTTTCTCAGATGGACCTCAAGGAACCAGCGAGAACAAGAAGGGAGCGGAAAGGCTCTGGCGGCCCAAAAGACGCCTAGCCTCCTCCGTCAATGGCCAAAACTCGCCGATTTTATCCCCGACGCCTCGGAGAGTCCCTTATGACCAATAAACCGAAATGAGACGTAACCAAATTAGTCATTACTTTAGCGATCACCTTAACCCAAGGAACGATCAAATACTGGATAGTTCTCCTTAAGATTACCCGTCAGCGCGATATTTATTGACTTACAAAACAATTAAATGGTATGATTTTTATTATTTGACGGGATGTATTTTCAGACAATTCCGTCTTGGTCGTTTCTTTACTCAGCGGGACCTCAAGGAACCAGCGAGAGCCAGAAGGAATCAGGTAGGATCTGGCGGCCCAAAAGACGCTTGGCCTCATCCATCAAGGGCCAGAATACGCCGACTTTTTCCCCTGACGCCTTGGAGAGTTACCCATGGCCAAGAAACCCAAAAAGAGTCGTAACCAATCAGTCAAAGGTCGGCGCCCAACCCTCCCCGGCTCCCAGACCAAACCAACCGCCGCCGAACCAAGGACGGGCAGCTCAGATATATTCTTGTCGCTCGTCCTGCCTGAAAGAGGGACCGCCGAGTTCGCCAGGGCCAAAAAAATAGCCCTGGCGACTGTCGCGATGAGTGAAATACAACTAGGGCCAGACCACCTGGAAACTATCAGACTGGCGTTCGCTGTGGCCCAAGGGCTTGATCGACAAAATGATCACCAAAGCGCCAGAGTTCTGTACGCCCGGGTCCTGGCCGCCTTTGAGCGCGATTTAGGCCCAGACCATCAGACAACCATCCTGGTGGCTGATCTAATGGCCATGTGCCTTCTGGATCTTAAGCAATTTGAGGAAGCCCGCGAACTTTGCGCCCGGGTCCACGCCGCCCATGAAAAATCCCTGGGCCCCGACAGCCCCAAAACCATCGACTCTTTGTACAACCTAGCCGCGGCCTATGAGGGGCTGAAAGACTTCAACGCCTCCCGGGATCTTTTCCAACGGGCCATGAGCTCTTATGAGAGAGTCCTGGGCTTTGAGCATCCCTCAACTTTAAACGCTTGTGCCGCCTTGACCTGGAGCCTAGCGCAACTTGAGGACCACGTCAAAGCCCGGGAACTTAACGCCAAGGTGCTGATCGCCCGCGAACGCGCCCTCGGTTTCGACCACCCGGACACCCAGGTGGTGGCCCACAATCTGGCCTGGAATCTATCGGAAAGTGGGGACCTTGAGCGGAGCGCCGAAATCGGCCAGCGAGTTCTGGCCTCCCGCGAGCGGACCATCGGTCTGGCTCATGAGGAAACTATCATGACGGCCATGAACCTGGCCGCTGTCCTCACCAAGCTCCATAATTTTAAGGGCGCCCAAGATATCTACGCCCGGCTCCTTGACGCCCATGAGCGAGCCTTCGGCCCTGATGACGAGAATACGCGCTATATAGCTACCCTTCTGGCCGAAACCGAGGAAAATCTCCATAGCCTCGAGTTGGCCAGCGACAAGTACGCTCAGGACCTGCTCTCGCTTGAGCGGACTCTCGGGCCTGACCATCCAGACTCCATCCTTAGCCTGGCCTACTTGATCTACTTCAAAGAAACTCTCCATGACTACGGAGAGGCCCGCGACTTATACGCCCGACTCCTGGCCTCCTACGAGCGGACTGACGGGCCGGAGAGCCCGAAAACTTTAGGGTTAGCCAACTACCTGGCCAATTTCATCTCCAACCGGGGCGACTACGCCGAAGCCCGCGACCGACACCGGCGAATTCTCGCGACCAAAGAAAGGGTCCTCGGCCCTGACCACCCGGACACCCTGCTCACGGTGGAAGATCTGGCCTGCGACCATATCCGGTTGAATGAGCTTGAGGAAGCCCGGGAACTCTACGAGCGGTCGTATTCCACCCGCCAGCGGCTCTTGGGGCCTGACCACCTGGAAACCATCCTAGCGGCCGAAAAACTGAGCTACCTCCAGGCGTTTCTTGATGAGGCCAAGGCCACTCGCGATCTTGACCCTGCCAAGCTGGCCAGTGGGAAACGCGCCCTCGGGCCCAGGGCCTCAGACACTCTCAAATCCGCGTGATTGCGGAGTTTGAGCCGCCATAAACAAGGGATAGCGAAGGAACTTGATACTTACGGGCAAACAGCGTGACGCGAGGAGGCGAAACCTCAGGCTCATCCCCCTGGACGTCCAAAGCGGCCTGAAACCAATGAGCTCTTGGAACAACTTCCACCTCACGAAAGCCAGTGATAGCGCGCGCTGATAATCGGGATCGCCAAAGATAGCCAACCAAGTTGGGAGGACCGGCGCGGAACGTCATAAACCTTGACTTGCCAGTATAATGGGCTGATATTGCCAAACGCGATTTAATCTCGCGCTACTTTGAGACACGCGTGAAATAGTCAACTCCGGCTCCTGTCGCCCCTAGCCCTGGAAAAAATCTGACTGGCCTGGCCCCCGACGGAGCGACCATGATCAAGGCGCGCCAACCCCAACTTGACGCAAGCCCATCCAGGCGTAAATTTAAGAGCCTGGCTTGGACCAGCTTCCTTAGAGGGGCTGATTCTGGGAAAAATGGGCTGGACTTGGCGGGCGGCGGCCTGGGCCTAATCCAGAAAGGCTATTTCGCCATAACTAAAAAGCGCCATTTACTGAGGCCTTAACGAGCTGGCTCTGGCAACCGCGAGCGACTCCAAAGTCCCAAGCGCCTGGCTAGTTTCCGTTCGGCTGAGAGTTTCGACCTTACCTTGTCCAGGCGCCCCCGCTCTTGACGCTCGGACGATGACCAGAACCACGAAAGACCTCCGGCCAGGGCGCGAGCGTTCTGGCGCTGGACCTTGACAATCAACCACGTTCGCCTTGGCAAACGGCGAACTGAGACCTTTTGGGACTCCGACTCCCAAAAGGCTTTTGGAGAAATAACCCATGGCCAAAAAATTAAAACTCAGCCGGGTTATCCGCAAAATGAAACGCCAAGCCTCATCCGGCTCCCCGGGGCCAGCTGATTCCCAGAAACAAGCGCAGAGATATGAGGAAAAAGCCATCGCCTTAATGAATAGAGGAGATATCCTCGGGGCGCGAAAATATCATCGGCTCCTTCTTGAGCTGAACGAGCGCCGTTTCGGCCCCGACAGCCCGGAAATTATCAGCTCGTTAAACAATCTGGCCTCTAATCTCTCTATGTCCGGTGACCATAAAGAAGCCAAGGAGTTCTTTGACCGGCTCATCGCTATCTGTGAAAAGAACCTTCCCCCCGATAATCCCGAAACTATAGCCGCCAAGACCAACTTGGCCCATAACCTGTCTAACCTTAAGGACTTCGCGACAGCGGAAAGCCTTTACGCCCAGGTCCTGGCCGTCATGGAACGCGACTTCGGTCCCACCAACCCCATAACCCTGGACCTGGCCTCCAATCTGGCCTCAACGCTCGTGGACCAAGGACGCCATAAAGAGGCCATAGCCCACTTACGCCGAATCCTGACTATCCAAGAGAAAGAACTTGGACCTGATCATCTGAATGTCCTGTACACCCTGAACCAACTGGCGGAGAGCCTGACCGCTCTTGGGGACAAAGAGAGCGCCCGCGAGCTGTTCGTCCGTCTCCTGGCCACTAATGAGAAGAAATTCGGAATCGGGAGTAAGGAATCCATCCCCGCTATGGAAGCCCTGCGTAACCACCTTGACACTGCCGGGGAACACGCGGCCGCGGCCGCTCTGGGGCAACGGCTCCTACCGGTCCTGACCAGAGTCTTTGGGCTTGATAGTGACATCACCTTAAATACGATTAATTGTGTGGCCGTGAGTTTAGCCAGAATCGAGCGCCATAAAGAAGCCCTTGAGCTCTTCGCCCAAGCCTTGGCGGCCCGTCAGCGCTTCTCCGGGCAATCAAGCCCGGTAACCCTGGAGGTAGCCCTTAACTTCGCCCTTTGTCTCATTAATAACAATGACCTGGAGAAGGCCCGCGTTATCCTGGCCAAAAACCTGCCCCTCGCTAAAAACGTCTACGGGAGCGATCACCGGATGACCTACCAATTTTCAGCCCAACTGGCCAAAACGCTCTTGAGACTGGGGGACGAAGCTGGCTGTCAGGATATTCTCACGAGGTATCCTATTCCCATTTCCGGTTGAGAGGCGGCCTCACCGCTGGTCGCCAGGCGCCGCCCCAAAGGGATTAAGCGCCATCCTCAAAAAATAGCGTCATCTCGCTAGAGGGCTTGTTATTTTTATTCAACCAATTTTCAGGAAATCGCCCATGGTTAAAAAACTCTAATCTAACCAGGCCTCAAAAACCGGGGCGCTCAAGTCAAATCAGACCTCCAGAGCTGGCCAAAAACAAAGGTGTGGCCAAATACTTGATAATTCCCCTTAAGATTACGAGTCAAAGCGTCAAAGCGATATTTATTGACTTACAAACTATTAAATGGTATGATTTTTCTTATTTGAAAAGATCTATTATCAGACAATTTCGTCTTGGTCGTTTTTTTCCTCTCCAGGACCTCAAGAGACCAGCGGGAGCCAGAAAAGGTCAGGTGGCCTAAAAGACGCTGCCCCCGTCCGTCAATGACCAAAAAGGCTAACGCCGGTTACAAACCAGCCGCGGGGGCCAGACGCGCCGACTTTACGCCTAAACGCCTCGGAGAGTTACCCAATGGCCAAGAAACCCAAAATGAGACGTAACCAGTCAGCCAAAGGTCGGCGCCCAACCCCCCTCGTCGCCCAGACCCAACCAAGCTCAGCCGACCCAGAGCCGGGTAGTTGCGATCTCCTCAAGATCGTCGCCTTGGCTGAAAGCGCGCATGACGATTTGCCCTGGTCCAAACAAATATCCCAGGCGGCTATGGTCTTTTGTGAAATGCGACTGGGGTCAGACCACCTGAAAACCCTAACTGACGCGAAAGCTAGCCAGTGGGTAACTCGCCCTCAGACCGTCTCAAATTTGTGGTATATCAGGCCTTGAGCCTCATTGAACTCGAGGATAGCGAAGGAAGCCGCGGCTCACGAACAAATAGCGCGACGCGATGAGGCGGAACCTCGGGCTCAACCCCCTGGACCCCCAAGGCGCCCTCGCTCTTGACGCCCGGACCATGACCCGAACCGCGAAAAACTTAAGGTCAGGACGCGCGAGGCCTGACGCGGGACCTTGACTTTCAACCTTGATCACCTTGGCAATCAGCGGACCCGGGCCTTTCTGGCCCCCAACCTCCAGGAGGCTATTGGAGAAATACTCATGGCGAAAAAATCAAACCCTAATAACAGCCGGGCTATCCGCAAAATGAAACGCCAAGCTTCATCAGATTCCCCGAATCCACCTTTTTCCAAGAAACTAGCGGCGACCTACGAAGAAAAAGCCATGTCCTTAACCCAAAAAGGGGATATCGCCGTGGCCCAGAAGTATTTCCGGCGCCTTCTCGCTCTGAACGAGCGTCGTTACGGGCCCGAGAGCCCGGAAATTATCTGTTCGTTAAACAACCTGGGCACTAATCTCGCTATGTCCGGCGACAGTAAAGGAGCCAAGATATTATTTGACCGGCTCATCGCCATCTTGGAAAATAACTTTCCCCCCGATCACCCCGATACCATTTACTCCCTGACCAACGCCGCCCAAAACCTGTATAACCTCAAGGACTACGCGACGGCGGAAAGCCTTTTCTCCCGGGTCCTGGCCGTCAACGAGCGGAACTCGGAGACCAACACCCCCATGTCCATGCGCGTGGCCTCCAGTCTGGCCGCGTCCATCGCGGAACAAGGGCGCCATAATGAGGCCATAGCCCGCTTCCGAAAAATCCTGCCTCTCCAAGAGGATTCCATAGGGCCCGAGCATCCTGATGTCTTGATCACCAAGGGCCGGTTTGCGGACAGCCTGGCCGCCAACGGGGACAACGAAGGCGCCCGCGAGCTGTACGTCTCCCTTGTGGCCTCCAACGAGAAAGTCTACGGGCCCGAGAGTAGGGAATCCATCGAAGCGAGGGTTGATCTGTTCAACCACCTTGTTTCAATCGGGGACCGCCCGACCGCGGTCACTTTGGGCCAACGTTTACTGCCTGTTCTGATCAGAGTCATGGGGCCTGATCACTCCCTCACCTTAAATACAGCCAATTCCTTGGCCGTGAGTTTCTCAATACTCGAACACCCCAAGGAAGCCTTTAACCTTTTCAATCAGGTCATCGCGGCCAACCAACGCCTTTACGGGTCCGCGAGCGAGTTAACCCTGGAGGTGACTCTCAACTACGCCCTTAGTCTCATTAAAGGTAATGAACTGGAGAAAGCCCGCGATATCCTGGTCAAAAACCTGCCCATCGTCAATCGCGTCTACGGGGCCACTCACCTGATGACCTATCAGTTCACGGCGCATCTGGCCAACACGCTCTCGTCGCTTGGGGACGAGGAAGGCTGTGATGATATCCTCACAAGGTATCCCCTTCCCTCTTCATATCCCCTTCCCTCTTCCAGTTGAGAGGCGGCCTCACCGCCGGTCGCCAGGCGCCGCCTCATAGGATAGCTCAACCCTCAAAACAATAGCTCCTCTCAACTAGAGGAGCTGGTTTAAATTCAGGCGAATTTCAGGAAATCGCTCATGGCTAAAAAAACCCCAACTACCTCTGACCGCGCCGCCAAGAGCCGGCGCCCGCCAGCCAGCTCCGGCTCCCCGAGCCAACCAACCGCCACCAAAGAAAAGACGAGCGACTCGGATCACCTCTCGTCTCTCGCCCAAGCTGAAATAAAGCCAAACGAGGCCTCAAAAAACTGGGACGCGTCTTGGAGGGCCCTCAAGCTCAGCGAAAAAAAACTGGGCCCGGACCACCCGAAAACCCTCGACTTGGCGTTCCAGCTGGCCCTTGAGCTAGAAAAACACGAAAATTACCAAAGCGCTCTTGACCTGTTTGCCTGGATTATGCCCATCAAAGAGCGCGATTTCGGCCCGGAACACCCGGTAACCATCCTTTTAGCGGACAGAATAGTCCTTAACCTGGTAGATCTGAAGCGATTCGCGGAAGCCCGCGACTTGGCCATTCGAGTCGTCGCCGCCAAAGAAAAAAACCTTGACCCCGAAAACCACGAAATCATCAGCGCCTGGTACAATCTAGCCGAGATTTATTATGGCCTGGGCGACTACGCCGCTTCTCGCGATTTAAGCCAGAAAATCCTGAGCTACTCTGAGCGCGTTTTCGGCCTTGCGAGTCACGTTACCCTCTGCGCTGGTAGCGCCTTGACCTGGAACCTCTCCAAACTTGGAGACCACGTCAGAGCTCGCGATCTTAACGCCCGGCTTCTGGCCGCCTGCGAGAAGACCCTGGGCTTTGATCACCCGGACACTCTCTTGGTAGCCCACAACCTGGCCCAGAATCTGATTGAAACTGGCGACTTAAAGCGGAGTGTCAAGCTCAGCCTGAGAATTCTGGCCGTCCGCGAGCGGACCATTGGCCTCACTCATGACGAGGCCATCTTAACGGCTACCCAACTGGCCTCAACCCTGGAAAAAATGAATGACTTCGCGGGAGTCCGTGACCTGTACACCCGGCTCCTATCCGCCCATGAGCGAGCCTTCGGCGCCGATCATCCCCGGACGCTCCACTACGCGACCAATCTGGCGATAACCTGGGAAAACCTCCGGGAATTCCAGGCGGCTCGCGACCTGCATGCCCGAGTCCTGGCCGCCCGTGAGAAGGCCCTGGGCTTTGATCATCCTGATACCCTCAGCGCGGCGGCCAACCTGGCCTCAGTCCTTTTGAGGCTCCAAAATTTCGCCGAGGCCCACGACTTATCCGCCCGAGTCCTAGCCAGCCGCGAGAAGACTCTGGGCCCTGGCCATCCAGATACCCTCAAAGCGGCGGAAAACCTGAACTTCGCCCAAAATCCGAACTTTCGGATTTTAACGACTAGATAAGGCTAGTAAATAATTTTGAACTGCTACAAAACCTGTTTCATTAAATTAACGACGGCAGTCCCTGGCTGCTGAGGCGCTCAGAAGGCGGCAACTCACCACTTTTCCTAAAGCCAGCCACTTGCCAGAATCAGAATCGTCAGAATCGCTGAACTATTTACAAAGGACGGGCAAAATTGTATAATTTAAATATCTGGGTTTTTGGTCGATTAAAATCTTTGGCTTTAGCGTTTTTATTTGACTTTACCCTTCCATCGAAATTGCTATAGAAAAACACTTTTTCGAAAAAAAATATATATAAATAACAATATTTTAAAAAATTAATTATTTTAGATAAAGATAATAAAATAAGTCTTAAATGAATGTATTATAAACTATAATCTTAGTTTATGTTAGGCAAGAAGGCTCAGGCGGGTGGCTCAATTCTCTTATAAGAAACTTTAGTCTTAAATTCAAACTACCGGTTTTATCCAATGGTTGCGTTGACTGGATTTTCGATCGAGAAGAGTAGACAGAAGCCAAATTTTCAGTCTAAAGATTTTTATCTGTCAGGTTCTGGGGATGAAAGATTTACCAATTGGCATGGCTAGTTTTGAGGAAATTCGTTTGAACGGTAATGTTTACGCCGATAAGACTGAATTTCTCCGCAATTTACTCAAATCCAGAAAACCTTATTTCCTCTCTAGGCCTCGCCGTTTCGGGAAATCTCTTTTAGTCAGTACCCTTGAGGCCATCTTGCGGGGTCGCCGGGAGCTGTTCCAGGGACTGTGGATCGACTCCTCTGATTATGATTGGAC
>JAISMU010000016.1 GCA_031276635.1 Deltaproteobacteria bacterium
GAGAGAGAGAGAGAGAGAGAGAGAGAGCAATATTTGTGCCAACTTTAATTGGCCTTTATTAAGCAAATTATTTATTTTGGTGTAATTGTTAGTCATTCCATGAATACTCTAAAAAAAACGCGTTTTGAGCCCTAAACTAAAAAAAACTTTTTTTACGCTACACCAGCCACCATGAAAAGTCTACTTTTTTTTGTCCTCAAACAGCGACAGTCAAAAAGGCCTGGACCTGATTTTAAATTAACGACTAAACAAAACTTGTTGATTTAGCTAAAGATATATTCTTAGGATTTAATATTTTATCTTTTTAAAATTCTTAAATAAACAAAAAAAAGCCCCGGCGGAACAAGTTAAGTTCCATCAGGGTTTTTTTTTCCCAATAGCCAGGGCCGACGCCTAGGAGCCTGTCGGGTTAAAATGACTATATCTTCAACGAGGTAAGTAATAATATTCCGGTCCTCTTATCAGGGACCGCGCTAGCTGTGTCTCAAAGGAGCTGTAAATAATGGTCTAAGTTCCCCATGCCAAATTATTATACAAGATTTATTTTTTTGATAATAAAAATATTGTATTACTCTAGCAAAAAAATATTTTAACTCTAGATAAATATTTTATCATATATATATTACTTAATTATTTGATAAAATAAACTCCAATTAATATTACAGTATTAAAATGACTGTTGGGCTATCGCCAAAATTAGAATTGCCGGTCAGGGCGATTTGGTTAGTCTGGGATTTTCTCTGGCACATCTTGAGGCATTGGGATGGCCTGATAAAGCCCTACCGACTCCAGGTTCCAGTTCAAGGCTTGCTCAAACTCGATCGTCACGTCTTTCGCCCCTCCAATAACCAGGGCGGTTTTCCAGATTCGGTTACCCTCTCCTTGAAACTTGAGATAGTATTTTCTCTCCTCTATCTGGTCAAAAGCCAGCTGGATCATTGTCGCGAGGTTTTGATTTTTCTGGCGATATTTTATTTCTATAACGAAATCATCGCCATCAGGCTCCTTAAGGTGAAGGTCAAGCCGACCGCCAGCCACCGATAACTCAGACTCAAAATACTGATCGGCCATAGCCATGGCCGCTATGAAAAGCGCGTGGTAGAAAGCCTCTTGAGGCCTATGGATTTCGTAGGGAACGTTCGAAAGAAAACTTTCAAAAGCCGCTTTAAAACCTGAGCTGTCTCGTTGAAATAGAAAGGCCAGAGCGGCCAGAGCCTGGCGCCGCATAAGGAGTGGTTTTATAAAGTCATTTTTAAGAGATAAAAAAAGAGGTAATAAAGAAGCTTTAATTTCTAAATTAGGGAAAACCAAATTGTATAATGATCCTTCTGGTTGTACATTAGTATTAATAGTTAGATAACCACTTTGAAACATTAAAGCTGTGGCATTTAATTTCTCTAAATCAATATTGTTAATTTTATCAGAAATAAAATTATCAGATTTAAAATAATTTAAATCTAAATTTTGTTTTTTTACAAGATTAATGAGAAAAGTTGGTGCCCCTGAGCTAAACCAATAATTATTGAAGGACCGCCTTTTAAAGAAGGAAAGAAGAGACCACGGGTTAAGGACACTGGTTACTCCATCCCAGGAGTAGCCGTCATACCAATCCAGAATTTTATTCCGGAGTTCGACGACTGTGTCGGCCTGGTCAAGCTCGCCGAATTTTTTTAATACCTCAAGCGATTGTTCCAATCTATCTTGAAAAAGAGTATCTAATTCGTCAATGGTAAAACCACAAATATTGGCGTATTCTCGATCGAGAGTTAGATCAACAAGGTTGTTAAGGCCAGAAAAAATGGAAGTCTGGGCGAATTTGGTCACTCCAGTAATGAAGGTAAAACCTCTAAATTCCTCCATATCTTTCATAACGCTATAAAAAAGCTTAAGAGTGTCCCGAATACCTTCGGCCAGCGGGGACTCAGTGATCTTACTCAGGATGGGAGCGTCATACTCATCAATGAGTATCGCGGGTTTCTGGCCATATTTAGCGTGAAGCCCTTTAATCAAAGCTTCGAAAAAAAGCTCCGGAGTGGGCTCCTGAATTGACAACAGGCCTTCATCTTTGGCGGTACTTTTGACCTTAGAAAGTAAAGCGTCGTTGACCGTCGCCACGCTGTCAGTCCTGATGGCGGACAGACTCAAATGGATAACCGGATAAGGTTGCCAATCATAATCGGACTGGTCTATCCACAGCCCTTTGAAGAGCTCTCTCTGTCCTCTTAAAATAGCCTTAATGGTACTAACTAAAAGCGATTTCCCAAAACGGCGGGGCCTAGAGAGAAAATATGGAGAATCGATTTGAAATAAAGTATAGATAATTTCAGTCTTATCGGCATAAATATAGCCTCTTTTTCGCATTGTTTGAAAATCAGCCACTCCAACAGGTAACAAATTCATAGTTTATTAACATCTAACTAGTAAAAATTTGATATATTTATCGGATGAATAAAACTTTAATAGTGCCGTGAAAGCTGTGGCATGCCTGGCATAATAAATATTATGACATAGATTTATCAAAAATTTTAGAAAATCCAGAAAAATTTTAGTGAGTTTCTAAATTATATTGGAGAAAAATACCAGAAATTAAAGGTTAGGAGGGCTGAATTTGAACCAACGCCCTCCCTGAATCCCTCAGGCGCGCAACCTAAAGCTAACCCTGTTTTTAATATTTGTTCTCTCCAAAAATTCGCGTGTCCTCTATACCTTGGTTTATTTCAAAGATAAACATAAAGTTCAATTAGTTTACCACAAAATTTTTCCTTTAGCCAGACCTCAGGCTCAACCTCAACGGCGGCAATTCTATTTTTGGCCACACGTTCGGATTTAATGAGGAAATCTATCCTAGCGCTTTTGAAATCACTTCCAGTTAACGGCCGGCCACCTGAGATGGACTCAGCCGCCAGGGTTCTCAACATCACCGCTCAAAAATTTGGCGGTTTTCAGGGACGAAGGAATCTATCTTTGAAGAGTCCTGAGTCACCGCGATTAAGCCCTAATCAAATATCCGGCTTTAATTCTGATTTGATCCTTGCCAAGACTGGCCAATGACCATCAGAGTATATTTTGTTCCCCTCCGCTTCTGGAAAAATAAAAAAGGACGGCCTGGCCGTCCTTTGGCGAGAAATCAAACCTCTCACTTGACCCCGGCCTTTTGCCAGTATGAGCTGATGTCCTTCTTCAAAGAGTCAGGCAGAGGCACGTAATGGAGCTGTTTCGCCTCCGCGTCGCCATTGGCGAAACTCCACTTGAAGAAGTCTGTAACCCGGCCCAAAACAGCGCTGTCGCCCTTTTTGACCAGGATGTAGGTGGCCGCGGCAATGGGCCAGGAATCGGCCCCTGGAGTGTTGACGAGCCAAAGGTAATAGCCCTGGCTCTGATCCCAGTTGGCCTGGTCAGCGGCGGCCGTGAAGGTGGTGGCGTTAGGCTTGACGGGTTGGCCGGATTCGTTGATTATGGCGACCGTCGCCAGATTGCTTTGGAGAGCGTAAGCGTACTCGGTGTAGCTGATAGCGTTCTCCATGCGCTTGACATTGGCCGAAACCCCGTCATTGCCTTTGGAGCCCAGACCGGTGGGCCAGTTAACCGATTTGCCCGCCCCCACTTTCTCTTTCCACTTCTTGGACTTGGCCGCCAGATACGTGGTGAAGATAGCCGAGGTGCCGGAGCTATCGGAGCGGTAAATCACGCTGATTTTCGCGGCGGGCAGGTTGAGACTGGGATTCAAGGCCTTGATGGCGGGGTCATCCCAGGTCGTGATGGTCCCTAGGAAAATGTCCGCCAGAACTTCGCCACTCAAAATCATCTGATCCTGAGCCACGCCTTTAATGTTGACCACGGCCACCACGCCACCGACCACGGCTGGAAACTGGATCAGGTTGGCCGCCTCCAGGTCTGTCTGAGTCAGAGGATCATCAGTGGCCCCAAAATCCACCGTGCCTTCCTTGACTTGCTTGATCCCGCCACCGGAACCGATGGACTGATAGTTAACCCGGTTCTGGGTGGCTTTCTGATAGGACATGGCCCAGGCTGAGTAAACGGGATAAGGGAAAGACGCCCCAGCCCCGGTCACCTCCGCGGCCTGAGCCGGAGTGGTCATAGCGGCCCCCAAGAGGGCTAAGAAGGCGAAGAAAAACAATGATTTTAGTTTTGACATGAGCTTAACCTCAAATTTTTTGATTGCGGGGCCAGAGAATCCTCGCCCATAATTCTAGGGATAAGCCTGGGAAGTTAAGCTTGTGGCATAAAGTTGTAAATTATTTGTAAAATAATCAAAAATAAAATTTTACCTTCATCTGCCTCGGCCTAAAACACAATGGCCTCAGGCCGCGCCAATCGCGGCTCCTGAGGCCAGAAATCTGTTTAACCCAATCGACTGGATGATTTTAGCCGGGCTTGACGCTTACTTCCAGGCGGATTCAAGCCTGGGTTAAATAACTCTAAAATTCCTTCGGCGCGGTCATCATGACCCAGAAAGTGTTGCCTCCCTGGTCATTCTCCGAGACTTTGACCTGGCCCCGGTAGAGCCGAGCGATGTGCTTGACAATGGCCAGGCCCAAGCCAGAGCCCGAGCGCTCGCGATTGCGAGAGCGAGACATGGAGTAGAAGCGCTCAAAAATTCTTTCACGCTCACTGACAGGAATCATCGGCCCACCGTCAGCCACGGCGATCTCCAGGTAACTCTCCCGGTGTCTCACCTCAACCTGAATCTTCGGGCCCTTAGAGTACTTCAGGGCGTTATTGATGAGATTGGTCAGAACGCTGATCAGATGGGCGCTATGAAAATTAACCTTAACCTGATCGTAGTCCCACTCAACCACTTTGTCGCCCGGGTCGATCATTTCCTCGATCTCTCCAACTATCTCTTTGAGGTCACACTCCTCGGACAGAGACTCAGGGCGGGACTCCAACTGGTGCAAAAGGATCAGGTCGTCCAAAAGGTTGTTGAGCCGTTGGGCGTTGCGGTAGAGGGTGTTTAAAAATTTTTCCAGAAAGGGCCGACTCATCTCCCGGTCGCGTAGAATCACCTCAGCCGCCCCCAGCACCAAGGCCAGAGGGGTCTTCAGCTCATGAGAGACGTTGCCGACGAGATCTGACTTGTAATTGGAGTATTTCTCTTTTTCCGTCTGATCGTGAAAAATAACCAAAAGCCGCTCATCCTCCCGGGCTTGATCAAAAAAAATGACCCTTTCCCCTATTTTCAAGTGATTGAATTGAGGGTTTTTGACCAGGGCGAATATGGAGAGGATTTCGTTTTTGGCGATCTGAGTGGTCGACTCGGGAATCTGGCAACCCAGAATCTCCTCGGCCCTTTTATTGCGATAGATGATCCTGGTTCCATCCAGAAAGATCACCCCCTCGTTGATCTTGGAGAGAATGTACTCCAACCGGGTGTTTAAGCCCACTATCTCCTGATTTCTCGCCTTGAGGTCCCGGGCGGCTTGGCTTAAGGCGAAGAGAGCCTCATCCAGCTCCTGGCTCTTAAAGGTCGGTAACTCCTGGGCTCCATTTTTGGCCGCCCCCACCGCGAGGCTAAGCTCCCGAAAGACCCTGGCCTGTCGCCTGGAAGCCCACAGGCTGAAAAGAAAGACGCCAAAGACCAGAGCCAGAGCGGCCAGGCCCGCTTGCCGAAAAAAGAGAGTCCTTTGAGCGTCAAAATACTCCAGGGGACTGGAGACGCGCAGAATAACCCCCTCATCAACCTTTTGGGCGTAATACATGGTTTCCCGGCCCACAGTGTCGCTGCGGCGGGTGGCGAAGATAGGGTGTCCAGTCAGGGCGGCCTTGAACTCGGGACGATCCCGATGCGACTCCAGCTCCCCGGGGACCTCGGAGTCAAAACTCACCCGACCATTCTCGTCAATCAAGGTAATCCGGAAGCCGATGTCCCGGGTCATGGTCTCGGCCATCCGTTGAGCCTCGGGCTCGCGGGTCATGCCCAGCTCATAAGAGAGTTTGGCCAAACGCCAGCTGGTGAGCAAGAGTTTCTCAAATCCCTCTTGGCTGACGCCCAGGCTCTTATCTTGGAGTAAGGCCAGGCCCAACAGCAGGGCCACGGCGGTGGGAGCCAGGATGAGGAGGAATAGTTTGCGTTTGGGGATCAACTAATCCACCTCCCAGGCGTAGCCTATCTTCGGCAGCGTCTGAATGAAACGGCCTCGACCGGCCAATTTTTTGCGCAGAGTGGCCACGTGGGCGTCCACGGTGCGGCTGATGAGCTCATTATCGTAGCCCCAGACCGCGTTCAGAAGCTGATTGCGCGAGAAGACCTGACCCGGGGAGCGCATGAAAAGGCTCAGTAGCTCAAACTCCTTCTGCGTCAGACTCAGCTGCTGGTTTTCCACCTTGACCTTGTGTGAGGTCAGGTCCAACCGAATGCCCCCAGCCTCCACGACGGTGGCCGGCCCGGCCTGCCCCCGCCTGGTCACGGCCCGGATCTTGGCTTCCAGAAAATTAAAAGTAAAGGGCTTGGTCACATAATCGTCAGCCCCCCGGTCCAGGGCGGCGATGATGTCATTTTCGCTGTTGCGGGCTGAGATGACTATAACCGGGGTCCGATGGGTTTTGCGGATGATTTCCAAAAATTGCAGACCCTGGAGCCCTGGCAACATCAGATCCAAAAGGATCAGATCCGGCAGCCAGTCTTCCACCGCCATCAGGGCGTCGTTGGCGTTCTCCAAGCCCAGACACTGAAAACCAGCCTTGGTTAAGTCATACTCAATCAGCTCGCGCAGAGCCCCCTCATCCTCAATGGTCATGATTCTCATGATTGCCGCTCATTCTGTCCTTGACGCCTTCCTTGAAGTAGACCCCGCGACGGAGCCCTCAGGCCAGAGCCCGGCCTTTGACCACTTCGCCCGACATCACGTAAGGCACCAGTTCCGCGATGTTTTTGGCGTGGTCGGCGATTCTTTCCTGGCGCCGTAAAATGTTGATCAGCGAAATGGCCGGGCCAGTTCGGGAGGTGTCGCGCTTGATGAGGTTGACCAGACTTTCGTTGAGGCTGTTCTGGAGAGTCCCCACAGTCTCGTCGGTCTTGATGATGACCTCGTATCTGGCCGCGTCGCCCGAAAGAAAGGCGTCCATGGCCTCATTAAGCATTTGGTAAGGCAGGATGGAAATTTCCTGAAATTCCGGCAGGGCCTTGAGCATCGGGGCCAGATGGCGTTTAGCCACCTGCCTGGCCATGACCTTGGAGTGATCACCGACCCGCTCCAACTCGACGATCAGGCGCAGGATCGCCACCACAAACCGCAGCTCGGAGGCTTTGGGCGAGTAACGAGCCAGAAAACGCAGGCACATCTCGTCGATCTCCAGCTCCAGCTGGTCAGCCCGCGTATCGCGGCCAATCACGCTCTGGGCCAGAGCCTCGTCATGGGCGTTGAGGCTCTTCAGAGCGTCTAGGTACATGTTGGCCACTAGCGAGCTCATCTCGGCCAACTTTTCCTTAACCGCCTGAATGTCCATGTCCATATATTCCATTTCAACCAACTTTCCCGGGCGATTTCCCAGACACTTTCCCAGACGGCTGGATCATCAGCCAAAGTGCCCGGCCACGTAACGTTCGGTCATTTTCTTCTTCGGCCGGGTGAATATATCCGTCGTCTGGCCGAATTCCACCAGAGACCCAAGCCACATCAACCCAGTGTAATCAGAGATCCTGGCCGCCTGCTGCATATTGTGGGTGACCACGATCATGGTCACCTCTTTTTTCAGTTCCACCATCATCTCCTCAATTTTAGCCGAGGAAATGGGGTCCAGGGCGCTGGTGGCCTCGTCGAACAGCAGCACAGCCGGGCTCACCGCCAGGGAACGGGCGATGGACAGTCGTTGCTGCTGCCCACCGGAAAGACCCAGGGCGCTCTCCTTGAGCCGGTCTTTGACCTCATCCCAGAGGTTAGCCTGCCTCAAGGCCTTTTCCACCAAATCCCGGACCAGGGGTTTATTGGTGATTTTTCGGAGCTTGAGGCCATAGGCTATATTATCATAAACGCTCATGGGAAATGGGGTAGGTTTCTGGAAAACCATGCCCAGCCGACTGCGCAACCAGATCAGATCCTCGCCCTTATCCAAGATGTCGCGACCTTCCATCAGGATCTGCCCCTCATAGTGATTATTGGGGTAAAGGTCGTGCATCCGGTTAAAACACCTTAAAAGAGTGGTTTTTCCGCAACCGCTGGGCCCAATGAGGGAAGTGATGGCGTTGGCCCGGATGGGCATGTCAATGTCCTTCAAAACCTGATTGTCCCCAAAGTAGAAGCTTAGCTTGACGATTTTCAAAAGATCCCCGGCCGAGTTCTCGGTAATCTGAGGCTGGGTTATCGGAGCCTGGGTAGTCGAGACTTGCGGCGCCGGGTCTGTAACCGCGGAGACCTCCTCCGCCTGGCCCTCGTTCCCCGGCCTGGGCAGATCGTTGCTTTCTTTGGCCGCCAACTGGCTGACCTTGACCTCGGTTGGCTCGGACTCGTTTTCACCATTGGGATAAGCCGTTTCCACCAGACTCTCGCTCGCCTGGGGCTCCGGCTCAATTATCTTCTCGACCCTCGCGCTCATAGCCATGTTCAATTCCTTTTACCTTATGATTTCCATTTGACCGTCAAGCGCCCCAAGATATTTAAAAACAAAACCACCACCGTGACCACCAGAGCCGCCGCCCAGGCTTGACCAATCCACGCCTCGTAGGGAGAGCCGGCGTACTGATAGACGCTCACCGTAACTGATGGAACCGGGCGACTCATGTTGAGCTCAAAGTAGTTGTTGTTAAACGAGGTGAACATCAAGGGGGCCGTCTCCCCGGCGATGCGGGCTATGGCCAGCAGCACCCCGGTTAAAAGGCCGCTGGCCGCCTTACGGTAAACCACCTTGATGATGACCTGATGGTAAGGGCTGCCTAAAGCCAGGGCCGCTTCCCGCAACGTCCAGGGAACCATCGTCAACATGCTTTCCGTGGTCCGGGTAACCAGAGGAATCATGATGATGGCCAGAGCCGCCGAGCCCGCCCAACCGTTGAAGCCGCCAAATGGTTTGACAAGAATGGAGTAAACAAAGATTCCCACCACTATGGACGGCAGGCTCATGGCTAAATCACAAAGGCTCAGACAGACTTTGGAAATCTTTTTCCCACGACCGTACTCGGCCAGATAGGTCCCGGCCAGAATCCCCACCGGAGCTCCCACCAGGGTGGCCACCAGAGTCAACATGGCCTGCCCCAGAAACGCCCCCTTTAAACCGCCCCCGCCCATAGGCCCGGCCGGATCCTCGGTCAGGAGAGCCCAATTCATGGAGCTCAAGCCATGCTTGACAATGTCAAAAAGGATGATCGCCAGAAGAGTCAGCCCGAAGAGAGCTGAGGCCGTGGCCAGAGACAAGGCCAGACGATTGGCCCAGATCCGGCCCCTGTGAGGTTTCATTCTTTCCTCATGAGAGCCCTGGCCAGGCTCAGAACCAGCAGATTGGCCAAAAACAGAGCCAGGGTCAGATAAAACAGGGCCGACATCTGAATCGGGCCCGCCTCGTTAAACTCGTTGGCGATCACCGAGGTGATGGTCACATACGGGGAAAATAGCGAGTCCAGGGCCCCATGGCGATTGCCGATGACATAAGCCACGGCCATGGTCTCCCCCAGAGCCCGACCGGCGGCCATGATGATCCCGCTTATTACGGCCCTTTTGGAGGTAGGCCAGACCACGGCGACGATAGTCTCCCAGCGGGTGGCTCCCAGGCCATAGGCGGACTCTTTCAAAACCTCTGGGACCTGAGCGAACCCCTCGCGAGCGAGACTGGCGATGAAGGGCAGAATCATGACCGCCAGAACCATGGAGGCGGTCACCAGATTGAGGCCCCCGGCCAGCTGAGTCTGGAAATAGCCGCCAATCCACGGCAGCCCTCCCAGGAGCCAACCCATGAGAGGCTGAAAATATTTCTCCAAAAACGGAGCCAGCGCGAATAGGCCCCACAGACCGTAGATAATGCTGGGAATGGCCGCCAGCAGCTCTATTGCCATGGCGATACCCGTCTTGAGCCTAGCCGGGCACAACTCAGTTAGAAAGACCGCCACCCCCAAGGCCACCGGGGTGGCCAACGTTACCGCCCCCAGGGCGGCCAGGACGGTGCCAGTCAACGGTCGGAGAGCCCCGAACATCTCGGTTCCGTAGTTCCATTGGTTGGACAAGAGGAAACTCAGGAACCCAAAGCGCTCAAAGCCCGGCCGAGACTCCACAATGAGAGTCACTAGAACGCCCACAGTCAGCAACACCAGACTCGCGGCGGCCAGGAAAGTCATTAGGAAAAAAACAATGTTTTGGAATCGCTTCATTGTCATGACCCTAACTTAATGGGCCACTGTCAACAAGTCGCGGGCTTTTTGTGAATTATTTGTAAAATTTTTTCAGAGGCGGGGTTCAGGCGGAGGGGCTAGGCCGGCTGGCTAAAAGCGTTAGAGGAGGGGGTCTGGCCGGGACTGGCGGTGATTATTTACCTTTATAATAAGGTTTAATAACAAGGGGGTCAGCATTCTTTAAGATGAGGTTTCCTTCTCGCCCGGTAAATCCTGGTCAACCCTATCTAATCCGCCAAGCTCCCAGACCATAAGTCGGCCAAGCCCAACAAACCGAGAAAGCCAGCGCTAACCTCAGGGGCTAAATTGACTCCCCCAGGATAAAATAACCATTAGAATTTAATAAAACGTCTTCTGGGACATTTAAAATCGCGGGCCTCTTGCCTGGGAATGGGGAAGCGTCAGGGCAAGACGTTATAAACCGACAGGCTCCGTGGGCAAATCGTTCGAGCCGCCACCCTCAGCCGGAGCGTCTTTCGGCTTAATCCAGCGGGAGAGAGTCGCGAAAAGCTCGCTGAGGTTAATGGGTTTGGTCACGTGGTCATTCATCCCCGCCGCGATACTCAACTCCCGGTCCCCGCTCATGGCGTGAGCGGTCATGGCCACAATGGGCAGGTTTTCGAACCCTGGCTTGGCCCGGATGGTTTTCGTGGCCGTCAAACCGTCCATCTCCGGCATCTGGATGTCCATGAGAACCAGATCGTAGGACTCGGCCTCAACCATGGCCACAGCCTCCAGGCCATTGTTGGCGATGCTCACCTCAAAGCCAGCGTTCTTTAACAATCTCTTGGCCACCAGCTGGTTGACCTCATTATCCTCGGCCAGGAGAATCCGGGAGCCCTTGAGGTGGGCGACCACGGACGGGTCGGCTTTCTGGGACGCCTTGGAGGTTTTCTTGGGTTTCTGGGGCTCCAGGCCCACTTTCAAGACCTGGGTCAAGGCGTTCAGCACCGAGGAGGCGGAGATGGGCTTGGGCACAATGGCCATAATCCCATGGTCTTTGGCCTGGGAAGCCAGATCATCGCGGTCATTGGCGGTGACCATGATGAGGGCCGGGCGTTTCTCCGGGGGCAGAGTCAACTGAATCTGGTCAGCCGTCTCCAGCCCGTCCATCCCGGGCATTTTCCAATCCAAGATAACCGCGTCGGTCCGATCATCACGCTCCTGGCGGTCTTTTAAGATGGTCAGGGCGGCCTGGCCTGAGCCGCAACCAATGGCCGTGACCCCCAGGGATTTGAGGTTGTCCACCAAAACGGTCAAGACCGGCTCGTAGTCGTCCACGGCCAGAACCACGATGTCCTTGAGCTCGGACTGCTGGCTGGCGTACCGCAGCGACCGATCCCCGACCCCGAAGCGAGCGGTGAAACAAAAGGAACTGCCTTGGCCCTTGGTTCCCTGGCACCAGATGGAGCCACCCATCATCTCCACCAAGCTCTTGCTAATGGCCAGGCCCAAGCCGGTCCCCCCGTAACGCCGGGTCACCGAGGAGTCGGCCTGGTTAAAAGCGGTAAAGAGGCGGGCAATCTGCTCCTCTGTTAACCCTATCCCGGTGTCCCGCACCTCAAAGCGCAGCGTCACCTGGTGATGGGTCTCGCGCATGACCTCAACCACCAGGTTAACCTGGCCCTTTTCGGTGAATTTGACGGCGTTGGTCAAAAGGTTATTCAAGACCTGGCCAAGCCGCAGGGGATCGCCCACGAGGCTGGTGGGGGTATTGGGGGCTATGGATAACAATAGCTCCAGATTCTTCTCATTGACCTTGACGAGGATGACATTGACGACGTTATTGATGACCTCCTCAAGTAAAAAGTCAATGCGCTCCATAGCCAATTTGCCGGCCTCAATCTTAGAGAAGTCCAGGATATCGTTGATGATCCCCAGAAGGGAGCTGGCCGCTGAACTGGTCTTCTCCAGATAGTCGCGCTGGATTTCATTGAGCTGGGTCTGCAAGGCCAGTTGCGTCAATCCCAAAATGGCGTTCATGGGCGTGCGGATCTCGTGGCTCATGTTGGCCAGAAACTCGCTCTTGGCTCGGGCGCTGTCCTCGGCGATGTCCCGGGCCAAGGTCAGCTCCCGGGCGTTGGCCCGAAGCTCGGTTACGTCAGTGAACCAGGTCATCAAGCTCTGGCTGCCGTAGTAGTCGCTAATGAAGGAATTGACCAGGGCCTCGCGGATTTCCCCGTCCGAGCGGATGATCCGCATGGGCCGCCAGTTGATGACCTGGCCCTCCTCCAATTCCTTGAGGCACTGGGCCAGCTCGTCCTGGTCGGCAAACCATAGCTCCCGGGGATCGCCAAGTTTGACGCCAAAGAACTTTTCCGCGAACGGGGTCATGAACACCAGGCGCCCATTCTGGGTTATGGTAAAACTCAATGGGCACGATTCCAGGATGCGCTTGAAGAGCTGGCGCTCCTCCTCAAGATCGCCCTCGGTGGCAAGAAGTTTCTTGGTCCGTTCCTCGACCAGGGTCTCCAGGTCCCGGTTGAGGCGGCGATTTTTGGCGTTGACCGAGATAAGAGCTAGGATGGCCAAAAACAAAGCCAGTCCGAAACAGGCCACATAAGGAATGGCGTCGTTTAAAAACTTGCGGTTGTAGTCAAACATCCGCCGGTGCCAGCGGTCATTGATGGGCTCAAGATCCACCAGGCTCATGGCCTTATCAAGAATTTTTTTCAGCCTGACCTGAGAGGGCCCGTAAGCCGGGCCAGAGGGGATCTCCCGGTCAAAGACGAGTCCGGCCTTGAACCCGGGGTTTTCCCGGTAGTTCGTCAGGCTCAACAGCTGGTTCATTGAGCCCATGATAAAATTTATGTCCGCCCGCTCCAGGGCCTCCAGGGCCTTATCCATGGTCCGATAGTAGACAATGTTGTGGTTAGTGGGAAACCACTGCCGGTAGATTTCCGAGAGCCGTTCCCCCCGGACCAGGCCGATGTGACCATAGAACATCTGATTGAACTGGATCTCCGGCTGGTTGAGCGTGGTGATCAGGGCGTAGCGGTCAAAAAAATAAGGCTTGTCCGCCCACAAAAACTTTTTGTCCGAGGGATTTTGGTAGTCGTATTGGAGCAGCAGGTCGATCCGTCCATCCTCCAAGGCCTTTTCCAGCTCCTCGTTGGTGGCCCCTGGCTGGTTAACGACCCGGAACCGCAACCCTGTGATTTCCGAAACCTCGGCCAGCAGATCGTGGGCGATACCCTGAAACTGGGCCAAGGGCTGGTTGTAAAAGCTGATGGGGTAATCGTCGGACTTGGCCCCGACCAGAATTTCGGAGTCGCTGACCTGATAATCGCTGACCAGGGCCGCCTCCAGAGTGTCCAGGCTGGCCTGAAACTCGGTGCGTTTTTTTTCCAGATCGCTTAAATCATACAGATACGACAGATACTCCGTGCCGCCCTGGCCCAAAAACTTCTGGACCACGCTGATGACCGGCTTAATTTCCTCTTTGGCCGTGCCCAGATACAGAGGCGAGTGAATGGGGGGATAGAAATCTTCCATGGTCAGGGTTGGGTGGTTATCCAGAAAAACCTTGGTCTGGGCCTCCCCGAAGAAACCGTCCACCGCCCCGGTCAGAACTCCCGCCGCCGCCTCCTCATAGCTTTTGTAAAAGACCCGCTCCACTGGCAGATCAATAGCCGCCAGAACCTGGGCCACCATCGGCGACTGGCCCAGAAAGCCCAGACGCAATGGGCGCCTGGCCCCCAGGGTCGCCAGCTCTTCCCCGTCCTTGAGCCGATAAACCTTCATCACCCGGTGATAGATGGGGTCAGTCTGGAAAATAATCCGGTCCGCGCTCTGATAGCCGACTATTTCGCTGGCCAGATCCAGGCGCCCGCTTTCCAGGGCGGGCATGAGCTCCTCCGGCTCGAAGAAGCGGTGCTCCACCGGCAGACGCAACAACTCGGAGAGGAGTTTGGCGAAATTGACCAGAAACCCGCTGTCCGTCCCAAAAGGATCCCGGTAAGCCTCTCGTGAGACCACCGTGCCATAGGTGAGGACCCGGCCCTGGGCCTGAAACTTCTCCAGCGCCTCCTTTTCCGCCTTGGTCAGGCCCACCAAAAGGCGGTAGTCCAGAACAAAAGCCGGGGTCGGGCTTTTTTCTGGAGCCAGCTTTTGACAGGAAACCGCGCCCACAGCCAAGGCCAGGGCGCAGGCCACTAAGGCCAACAGCCTGAGCGCGGGCACTTTCATTCCTTCGTCAGGGCCAGAACCCGGTCGCCATAGGCGTCAATCTGGGTGGTTTTGATCCTCAATAATTCCCCCCAACGGACTATGGACCGAGCCAGGATAAAAATCATGAGGATGAGAATGGTTAGGCCAAAAACTGACAGGACCAGGCGACTCTTGGGCAGGTAATTTTCAAAAATCTGCTTATAGCCAGCCCAGATGGTAATGGTCGCCAGAAACAGGCCCGGGATGGCCGCGCACCAGGCGTAGCGCAGCCGACCAAGGCGGATGAGCATGCAGGTCCCGATGATGAGGGCGCAGGAGGCCAGAAGCTGATTGCTCATGCCAAAAAGAGGCCAGATGGAGTTGACATCCCCGGTAATAACCAGAAACCCCCAGCCAGCGGAAAAGAGAGCGCTGGAGATAATTATGCCCGGCCACCAACGCTTGTCATTAAAGCGCGGCAGAAACTGGCCCAACAGCTCCTGGAGGAAGAAACGGCCCACCCTGGTGCCACTGTCAATAGCCGAGAGAATGAAAACGGCCATGAACATGATGGCGAAGTGGTACCAATAGGAGACCAGGCTGGTCATGAAGGGAATGGAGGCGAAAATGTTGCTCATGCCCACAGCCAAGGTCACCGCCCCGCCTGGTCGCCCCTTGATGTTCTCCCGCACCGCCAAGCCCAAGGCGTCCAGGTCCACCGGCTCTATCCCCATGGCCTGAAAGGTTTCCGGGCTGGCCGAGATGGCGTAATAGTCCGCCGGGATCAGGGTGCAAGCCGAGACCAGGGCCATGATGGCCACAAAACCCTCGGTCAGCATGGCTCCATAGCCCACAAAGAGGATGTCCCGCTCATTGGAGACCATCTTCGGGGTGACCCCGGTGCCAATGACCGCGTGAAAACCGGAAACCGCCCCACAGGCCACGGTGATGAAAAGAAAGGGGAACATGGCCCCGCTGAGATTCGGCCCCCCCCCATGAGTGAAGGGGGTGAAAGGGTCCATCAGCAGAGCTGGTCGGACAATAACGATGGAAAGAGCCAGGGCCAGGATGGTTCCCAACTTAAAATAGGTGGAAATATAGCCCCTGGGGCCTAACAGCAACCAGACCGGCAGAACCGAGGCCACAAAACCATAAATGGGAATAGACCAGGCCAGGGTCTGGCGGTCAAAGGTGAAGAGGGCCGCCAGGGTGGGGTTGCTGGAGACATAGGGGCCGAACAGGAGGGCCATGATCAAGAGCGTGACCCCACCCAGGCTCCCCAGGGCCACGTTGTTGGGCCAATGACGCAGATAAAACCCCAGGCACACGGCGATGGGAATGGTTATTACCACCGTGAAGGTTCCCCACGGGCTGTGAAACATGGCGTTAATGACTGAGATGGAGAGGCCCGCCAGAGTCAGAAGCACAATGAACAGCACCGCAACCGAGCAAACATGGCCCACCGCCGGGCCCACCTCCTGCTTGGCGATGTTGGCCAGGCTCTTGCCGCGGTGCCGAACCGAGGCGAAGAGAACGATCATGTCATGAACCGCCCCGGCCAGGACGCTGCCCCCCAGAATCCACAAGGCGCTGGGCAGATAGCCGAACTGGGCGGCCAGGATGGGCCCGATGAGCGGGCCAGCCGCCGAGATGCTGGAAAAGTGGAAACCAAACAGAACATGCTTCTGCGTGGGCACATAATCATGATCATCATTAATGGCGCAGGCGGGCGTAATTCGATGGAGGTCGAGCCTTAACACATTTCTGGCGATCCATAGCCCATAAAACCGATAACCCAGGGCGAAAACGCACAGGGAGGCGAACACCAAAGTTAAGGCGTTCAAATGTCCCAACCCATCCATCGCGGACCTCAATCCGAACTAAATCTGGCCCTTGAGCCCGTTGGGGGAAAAATCTAGCGGCTCTAGGCTCTCTGGGACCTGAAATAGGCTTGAATTACTCTTTCCCCGCTATTATCTTAGGCCAGAATCGCAAAAAATAAAAGTTTTTTAGGGGTAACTCCATTTTTGGCCTCGGGAATAATTTTCAAAAAAATGGGCTCGGCCTGAAAATAAAAAATTACCGCTTCAGACGCCCTCACCAAAAGACCATTTTCTCAAATATTTTTAGCTGGTATATACAAATTAGCGCATATTTTATGATATATAATTATCTATATTTTTTATAACTAAATTAATAATATAACTAATTTATTTATAAATATATCCAAAAAAATACTATAATTTTCAATAGCCACCTAAAAATATGTATTTATTTTAGATACATTTCTTCCGCTTGAGAAACACCAAAATTTAGATCGGGTAGCTTTCAAACCAAGCTTCCGCTAGGGTCTAGAAACGCCAAAAAAGCGGTGATATACGGTAATTGGGAGGAAAACGCCAAAACTTAAGTGAATGGGTTATCGGGCGGGTAGCTTGCCCTAAACCGCCCCAGTTTCTTTCCAATGGGGCCCGGCTGTCCCGTCGACGTTGATTGGCTTCCAAACTCCTCCGCGATCGAGGAACGGCAGATATAAATTTAATTAAACAGACTTAATTTAGAGATACAAATATTTATTATACTAAATTTAATCATTTTAAACGAGATTTGTTTTTAGATCCTGGTTTTTTTCCAGAAGATGATTTAGAGCCGATTTCCTCAATAAGCGCCTTGACCTCAGTTCTATCACCAACAATCAACGCTGTTTTAAAGACTTTATGACCTAACCCTAGATACTTAGAGGCATAATTTTTCTCCTCGATCTGGGCTAAAGCCTCATTGGCCTTTTTTTCCAAGACAACTTTAATTTTATCTGGAGACTTGCTTCTATCAATTCTCCTCAGCTCAGTCCCAGCCTCGCCAGTCTGACTACCTGATAAATCGGTCAACTGGACATATTTCAACTCAATAATAAAGATATTTTTTTCACCGGCCTTTTGGCCGCCTATCTCCAAGACAGCGTCAATAAACCCATCGCCAGTGGGCTCCTCGACCTTGGGCGGCTGGCCAGCCAAGGCCAAAGCGAAAAAGAGGCAGGTCTGATAAAAACCCTCAGAGGGAGAATGAAGTTTGACTGGCAAAATAGAGAGAAACTGATGGAAAGCCTCTTCCAGGGCCAGAGCGTTATTTTGTTGGAAAGCCGCGCCAACGGGCTCGGCTCTTAATTTCAAGGTATCAAGGTCAAGCTCGTCGATCTTTTGAA
>JAISMU010000021.1 GCA_031276635.1 Deltaproteobacteria bacterium
CTCCGTCTGGATATGTCTTTGGGCAGCTCATCTCAAGATAATTTGTTGGAGAGTTTGCGCGAAAATCTGAAGACGCTTGGGAAAGATGAGGGGAAAACAGAGTTCGCTTCCGCCATTCCTGGCTTTATGCTTAATGAGCTTATCAACGCCCTCATCGCGAAATACCATGAGAACGAGGTCATTTTGCTCGATGAGTATGACTATCCTGTCAGCCATAACATTGGGGACACCCAGCTGGCCAAGGCCAATTCCGCTGTTCTCAGCGATTTTTACGCTTCTTTAAAGTCAATCAGCCCTAAATTGCGTTTTGTCATGGTAACTGGGGTTACCCGCTACGCCATGATGGGTTTATCCGCCGGGCTCAACCAGTTGGTCGATATTAGTTTTAACCCTAAATACGCCGCCATCTGCGGCTTCACCGTGGATGAGCTGGATCAATATTTTGGCGATCGCTATGACTCGGTTCTGGAGACCCTGAAATCAACCGAATATCTGCCCGTTGCGAGCTCGGCAGCCGACTTGCGACAAAAAATCCTTGATTGGTATGATGGCTACACTTGGAATGGGAAGACTCGAGTTCTGAACCCCATTTCAATCTTGAATTTTTTTAATGGGCGAATCCTCGGAACCGTTCCTAGCTTAAGGGCGGACCTGGTCGTGGCTGTTTGACTATGGCGTCCAGTTCCCCTCGCTCTTCTGGCGTCAGGGAAATCTGATATTTCGTGGCCATTGTGACCTCCTGGGCCTTGGGTGGTTACTTTGAAGTCGGTCATCTCACCTAAATAGTTAAATGTTACAAGGCGCCAGTGGGCGCCGGCCTCGGAGCCACCTGGTTAGGAGCGATCGGGTTGGTCAGGGTGGCGACCGCCATCTCGGTTAAGAGGGGGATATTGACCTTGCCCAAGGGGGTTAGGGGAATTTCTTGAACTCTCAGGGCTTGCCGAGGGCAGGATAGATCCGTCAGGCCCCGGGCCCGGATGGCCTGGCGCAGGTGGTCTAGCTCCAGGCCGGGGCTTTGGCTAACCAGGATGAGCCGTTCGCCCTTGCGCTCATCAGGTTGGGAAATGACAGCTAGCCTTTCCCCGGGCCAGACCTGGGCCGCGATCTCCTCAATCAGGGCCAGGGAAATCATCTCCCCGCTGATTTTGGCGAATCTTTTAAAGCGTCCTTTAATCCAGACAAAACCCTCGGAATCGACGTCGACAATGTCCCCGGTGTCGTGCCAGCCGTCTACCAGCGGCTCGATGACCCCGGGGTTTTCCGACCGCAGATAACCCATCATGACATTGGGACCCCGGACCAATAGCCGACCACCCTCTTTTAAGCCAGGAGCCGACTCCAGCCGCCACTCCAGGCCCGGGACGAATTGGCCCACGGACCCCTCGCGGGCCCGCATGGGGGTGTTGACGGCGATGACCGGGGCTCCCTCAGTAATCCCATAGCCCTCAAACAGCTTTACCCCCAGGCGCTGAAAGTAAAGGTCCCGGGTCCGGGCTTGGACTTTCTCGGCCCCCAAAAGGACGAAGCGGGCCGTGTGAAAGTCATAGGGATGGGCGTTGCGAGCCCAGGCGGCGGCGAAGGAGTCGCTGCCGAGGATGATGGTGGCGTGGGTGTCGTAGATCAACTCCGGGATGGCCTTAACCCGGAGAGGGCTGATGAAGTTGAAGGAGCGGATGCCAGCCAAAAGTGGCAGAACCAGGCCGATGTTCAGGCCAAAGGCGTGAAAGCAGGGCATGGAGTTAAACAGGATGTCGTCGGAGTTGACCTCCACCAGGCTGATAGCCTGGTTCAGGTTGGCCATCAGGTTCTGGTGGCTCAAGGCCACGCCCTTGGGCCGGCCCTCGGAGCCGGAGGTGAAGACCACAACCGCCGGGCTCTCGGCTGGGGCCGGGCTCCCGGCCCAGAAGAGGCCCAAGAGCTTATCGGCCCAGGAGAGACCCAAATCCTCCAGATAGATGACGTTGAGGCTCAACTCTTCCAAACCCCAGCTCTGGCCGACGGTTTTGAGAAAATTTCTGGAGGTGATGAGAGTCTTGACCACGGCGGTCTCCAGGGCCGAGCGCAAATGGCCCCGACCCTGGCTGTAATTGAGGACCACCGGAACGCGGCCCCCCGCCCACAAACCAAAAAGGACAGCGGCCAGAGGGGTGGTGTTGGGCAGGATGACCCCCACGTATTCCCCGAGGGCGGTTTTTTGGGCCAGATAGCGGCCCAGAACCCGGCTAGAGCGGATCAGTCGGGCGTAACTGAAGGGCCGGCGGTTAAAGTCTTCCAGGATCAGCCGGCCCGAGCCATGGTTTTTGGCCGCGACCAGTAAGGCGTTCCAGACGTTCTGGCGGTTGTCGCGGGTCTGGAAAAGGGCCTGGATCAGGAGGTCGTAAATAGTCTCGGCCAGGCGTCGCCGGAAGTTCTGCCGGGTTTCCCCTGGTTGGAGCTCAGCGTCCAAAAACCGGGGCGGGAAGATGGTCATGGAAATGGGATAGCGGCGCGGGAGATTATGGAGTATTTTCCGCATTCGGCCAAACCAGGTGAACTCCAGGCCCTGGAAAATAATGGGGACCACCGGGACCTGGCATTTGGCGGCGATGAGGCCGGGGCCATGGTGAATTTTCATGATGGTCCCGGTTCGGGTGAGACTACCTTCGGGAAAGATGACCAGAGTCTGGCCATTTTTGACCGCCCCTATCAGCTCCCGGATGGTCATGGGGGCGGCGGGGTTGATGGGAATGGTCTCAAAAAAGTGAGTGATCAGTCGCACCCACCAGACCTTGGACCAATTGACATCAATGGCGAAGGCCAGGCGTCGGGGGAGGAAAGCCGTCAGGATGGCCACGTCCAGAAATGAGACGTGGTTGGGAATGATCAGAACTGGCTCCTGGCCGCGCAAATGCTCCAGGCCCTTGATCTCGGGCCGGTAAAGGAACTGGATGATGGCCCCGGTCAGAACCACGAGCGGTCCCTGGGGAAGGAGATAGACCGAGAGGATGGAGACCGCCAGGGCGGACATGGCCACGACCAGGAAAACCTGGGTCAGGGAAAAGCCGAGCTTGACCAGGGCCATGACCAGGCCGCTCCCCACCACGATGAAGAGCGAATTCATGATGTTGTTGGCCGCGATGACCCGGGCTCTTTCGGTTGGGGGCGCCAGATGTTGGATCAAGGCGTTCAGGGGCACCACAAAAAGGCCCCCGGCCACGCTCACGAAAAAGCAACACAAGGCCAGGCGCAGGTAGGGCCAGTGGCTAAGGAAAATTCTCAGGGACACCGAGCCGGTCGCGGCCTCGGGGAGGTTGGCCGCGCTCCAGGCCAGGCCCCCCATAAAGATGGTGAGAAAGATCGAGGCCAGGGGAACCAGATTGGCCGAGACCCGGCCCCGGTTGAGGCCCTGGGCCAGAATGGAACCCAGAGCCACGCCCACGGAGAACATGGTCACCAGAAAGGTGTTGACCCCGACCGTGGCCCCCATGAGGGAACTGGCCAGAACCGGCAATTGGGTCAGAATCACGCTGCCCATGGACCAGAACCAGCTGATGGCCAGAATGGGCAGCCAGATGTCGCGCCGGCCCTGGACCGATTTGAGGATCGCGTAGGTGGACCGCCAGAGCCGGCGATCAACCTGGAGGCCCGGCTCGCCCGGCAGCGACGGGGGCTGCCTTAGAGAAAAACCAAAGCCCACCGCTGAGATAGCGATCATCGTTAGTGGCAGGGCCAGGGAGATTTGGCTGGACTGGCCGGCCAGGAGCGAGCCGGCGATGGAGCCCAGGGTGATGGCCAGAAATGAGGCCCCCGAGATCAGGCCATTGCCAGCCAAAAGCTCTTTTTCCGACAGAATTTCCGGGAGCAAACCGTATTTCAGGGGCCCAAAGAAAGCCGACTGGGAGCCCATGAGAAAAATGGTCACGAGGAGGGGGATGAGTTGACCAGCGTAAAAAAAATAGCCAGCCGCGAGCATGATGACCAGTTCCAGGCCTTTAGCCACTTTGATGAGCGAGGATTTCCGCTCGCGGTCGGCCAGCTCGCCGGCCCCGGAGGAGAAGAGGAAAAAGGGGAGGATCAGCAGGCTCATGGCTAGGCTCCCCAAGACGCTCTTGGTCTCATCGGCCAGCTCGCCGCTCCCCAGGCTTAGGGACCCGAAAGCGAGCCCGGCGATCATGGCCTGGCGGAAACAGTTGTCGTTGAAGGCCCCCAGGGACATGGCCCCAAACAAAGGCCAGAAGGCCGATTTGGCGATAATGGCTCGAAATACCCTCATGACGTCCCCTTGAGCCCGCCTCCGGCCAGCCCTGGCCAACGAGCGGCCTCGCGCCACTCGGCGCGACAAATAGCCCGAAAACGAGAATAAAGAACAAATAATTAATCTGTATAAACTAAAATGTAAATTAATTTAAGTGATTATATATATTAGATTTTAAATAAGAATATAATCAGCTCAAGCCAGCTGAGGGGGGCTCGCGCGGACGATTTTGACCTCGGCGATTTCCCGGGGGCTCTGGAGATGGTAGATCCCCGCAAAGCCCTCGCTGGCCAGGAGCGGCAGGGACTCCAGCAGCTCGCGGTGCTGCTTGGCCACCACTTCTGGGGGCGTCTGGCGGCGCGGTCTAGTCAGGTTCATCTTTTGACAGCGGGCCAGTGGCGGGCTCAGGACGATGGCGATGGCCGGGCATTGGTAGGCCTGGGCCATTTTCAAGAGACTCAATCGGGCTCTTTTCTGGACAGAGGTGGCGTCAATAACGGTTAATCGTTTATGTTTAAGTCTTTTTTTAGCCAAATGATAAAGGCAGCTGAAGGCGTCGGCTGAGACCGATTGATCCGACTCGTCATCCGCGATCAGGGCTCGGAAATGATCGGAGCTTAAGATCTGGGTAACCTGAAAATGACGCCTGGCGAAGGTGGTTTTGCCGCTACCGGAAATTCCCACCAGACAGACCAGGCAGAAACTGGGTAATTTAATGATCATATGGTCCATCATGGGGTCCCTGGGGGCCCTTGTAAGCGCTCTTGTCAGAATTTAGCCGCGGGGCGAAAAACTTTGCCATGCTATCATAAATTTTGCAAAAAGTTAATCGTTTTTTCCCGGTCATGGCCAGACAAGCCAACCTGGAAAATTTAGAGACCAAATCACGATGAATAGCCCCGCCGGGGGAACTTCCAGGCTGTTTTTTTTCGTTTCTGTCTGATTTTGGCCCAAAAGGGGGAGCTAAAAGGCACAAAATTGAGGAAATTTTTTAGTCTCTAAAATTAACTTGTTGATTTTATTTAATATTTTAAAATAGGCCGTTTGGCCCATTAGTTGCTTGATTCGGGTTGGGGCCAAGCGAGCCCCCCAATCGCCCCAAGCCCTGAAATGACCGCGGCCAGTCTAGCCTATCAGACGAGGTCTCGACTCATGTCCTTAATTTAACCTGACCGAATTTGTGAGCCCCCTAGGATTTGGGAAACCCCATAGCCAACATGCCCAGGACCGCCCAAAATAAAGAAAATCGCGAGTCGCGCCCAGCCTTCGCCGACCCGGCCAGCCTCGCCCCGCTCGCGGGGGAGAGCGGGGGCTCGGAGGCGGTTTTGCGGGATTGGGGAGGGCGACTGATCTCGTTGTTTTTGACCCTGGGTCGTCATCTGGCCGAGAAAAACGACATGAACGGGGCCCTGGACGCTCTTTTGACTTTCATTAAAGAGGAGTTCGGGGCTCGGCGGGGCATGGTTTGCCTTTTGCATAAAGCCTCAGGTAAAATCTTTGTTTACCGCTCGAAGGGGTTGACCCCAGCGGAGGAGGCCCGGGGCGTTTATGGCTTTGGAGAGGGGATTACCGGGCGAGTGGTCAAAACCGGCCAGCCCATAGTCATCAAGCGCGTGGGCGATGAGCCTGGGTTCCTCAACCGAACTAAGACCGTGGTTAGGCCCGATGATTTGGATATGTCTTTTGTCTGCGTGCCCATCGCCCGGGGCTCCAAGGTCTTGGGCAGCCTGAGCTCGGAGGGTTGGTTCCCGGACGACCTCTCCCTGGAAAGGCACGCCGAGATCCTCAGCGTTATCACCAATCTTCTCTCCTCAGCCGTGGAACTGTATCTGGTTGAAAACGTCGACAAGGTTTTATGGGAGCGGCGGGCTCAGTCCCTGGTCACGGAACTGAGCCAGATGCGCGAGCGTTATTGCCCAACCAGCCTGGTCGGCTCTTCCAAAGCTATTCAGGAAGTTTACTACCTGATCCAGAAGGTGGCCACCCGCAAGACCACGGTTCTTTTGTTGGGGGAGTCAGGCGTCGGCAAGGAGATGGCCGCCAACGCCTTGCATTATTATGGTTTGAAGGCTTTGGGCCCCCTGGTTAAGTTCAACTGCGCGGCCTTGGCCGAAAATCTGGTGGAGAGTGAGCTTTTTGGTCACGAGAAAGGCTCATTTACCGGGGCTTCCTTTCATAAAGGCCGTTTTGAGATGGCCGATGGGGGCACTATTTTTCTGGATGAGATCGGCGAGTTGCCGTTGGGGGCTCAGGCCAAGCTTTTAAGGGTTCTCCAGGAGCGCTCCTTTGAGCGGGTGGGGGGTGGGACCCCCATTCACGTGGATATCCGGGTTATCGCGGCCACCAACCGCGATTTGCGCGAGATGGTCAAGGAAGGCCTTTTTCGGGAAGACCTTTACTACCGCCTCAATGTCTTTCCCATCCTGATTCCGCCGTTGCGGGAAAGAGAAGACGACGTCATTCTCCTGGCCAAGCATTTTCTGACCCACTTCAATGAGGAAGCCGGCAAAGCCATAACCGGTTTCGCCCCGTCATCGTTGCGGCTTTTAAAGGCCTACTCCTGGCCGGGCAATGTCCGGGAGCTGGAAAATGTTATCCACCGGGCCGTGATTCTGGCCGCGGACACGGTCATCTGCCCCCACGATTTACCTCTGTCCATCAACACTCCAGAGTTGACGGAGCTGGGCCCGGCCAATGGCCTGGAAAGCCGTCTGGCCAAGATTGAGCACCAGATGCTGACTGAGGCCCTGCGTGGCAAAAAGGGCAATATCTCGGCCGCGGCCAAGGAGCTGGGCCTGACCAGAAGATCCATGGCCTTGCGGATGAAGAGGCTGAATCTGGCTTATAAGGATTTCCGGCCCCAACGGACTTGACTCCTTGATTAAAGGAGACCTGAGCCTTTTGACGACTCCGGGTTTTTAGGGGCTTGGCCGCGAAAAATATGTCTTGACTAGAGCTCGCCTGATGGTGGCCTCTGAAAACAATTTTCCAAGATACCGCCAAGCCCAGGCCACACCAGAGGGAGCCAAGGCCTGGGCCAGGACCCACCCTCAAGATCCCCTTGGCGGCTTGACGAGTCGCTAGCCTGGTGGCTTGGCTGACCCGTTTGAGTCCGAGTTCTTCCAGTCAAATACATTTCCAATAGTCAGATATTTTTTTTAGTTAACGTTTATATTAAAATTAATAGACTAATAATTATTATATTGTTCAGAAGATGGATTTTAGGAACACATCAAGGCGCAATATCTCATGAACACATTGAATACTACTTAGATGAGTATGTTTTTAGGTTTAATAGGAGAAAATCTAAAAACAGAGGCTTACTTTTTCGCCGGCTAATTGAGAATGCTGTTCAAGCCGATCCTGTGTCTTACAAAAACATTTCTAAACATTCGAAACCATTTCATGGTGTAATTAAAAAAAAGAGAAGTCCATAAATATTCGCTATTATTAATCTATTTATCAATACTATGCATTTTGTAAAAATTTGAATTTGCATTATTGCATTTATGTTAATGTTAAAATTTTGGCATCATTTTTTCTTGAGACTATTTTTTACATTTCGGTCAACGAAAATGAGGTCAAAAACATCTATAAAGAGATAAAATTCCTACTAGCAAAGAACGAGCCAAAAGTATAAAATATCACAGGATAATTTATTTTAATTTAGATTTATTAAATATATTTTAGATAGAATAAGTTTTTATTTCACTAATATTACAAATGTTCTGGGTAACCCCGGCTTTGTCTATAGCCACATAGTTTTTTTTCAAAACTGTCATATTATCATAATTTTATATAATTAGGATCTAATGTCAAGTCAGGCTCTGTGCCCAATCCAAGTTGAATTCGAAAAATGGGGACTTTATCAGTGACGACTAATTAAGCGGAAGTTCGAGTGGCTAATTTGATAACTCCTTGAAAACACAAGGTTCTCTTGAAAATCAAAATTTTTTCGCGCCCATGTAATAAATTCTTTATCTCTTGACATGTATGAAATTAAATTTTATACAGTACCCAATATGTAGATTCCGACCCCGGGATCCTCAACAAGGAGGCGACCATGTATATTGAAAGGGTTAAAAAGGGCAAACATGTCTCAGTTCTTCTCAGGGAGTCGCGGCGGGAAGGCCAAAAGATTGTCAAAACGACCATCGCTAATCTGTCTAAACTTTCCCCAGAAGTCATAGATAATCTTCAAAAATCACTCAAAGGCTCCAATTTGGTGTCTTCCAGTGATATAATTGAACACATTGAGTGCGCGGACACCGCGCCTTGGGGGCATGTTGAGGCCGTCCTCACCGCTCTGGACCGCCTGGGATTTCCGGAATTGATTGACCCTGAACCCAGTGATGAGCGGAGGGTCATCATGGGGGTAGTCGCGGCGAGGGTTTTACGGCCATGGAGCGAGGACTCAACCTCTTTATGGCGCGAGTCATGTTCTTTGTCGGCCAGGCTGGGACTTAATGACTATGACGAGAACGACATTTGCCAGGCCATGGATTGGCTTCTTCCCAAGCGGGCGGAGATAGAAAAAAGACTGGCTTCGCGCCATTTAAATAACGGGGATATGGTCTTCCTTGATATATCCTCAAGTCTCTACGAGGGAAGTAAGTCTTCCCTCATCAACCAGAGTGATGAAGAGATTTTCAGTGAGAATTCTTCTCTGATCAGGCGTGGGTATTCTCGCGACAAAAATCGTGGGCAAGCCCAGATAAACTATTCATTGTTAACCGACAAGGAAGGTCGTCCAATCTCCATAAAGGCTTATCCTGGCGACATATCTGACGCCTCAATTATTTTACCAGCGCTGAACAAGGTCAGGAAGGATTTTGGTCTTTCCAGAGTTGTTTTGGTTGGAGGCCGAGGCCTGATAAGCGATGAGGACATAACAATGTTAAGGCAAACTGATGGAGTTGATTGGATTAGCGCTTCACGGTCTACCAGTATCAAGAGCATAGTCCCTGAAAAAGGTTTTCAGTTCAAACTGTTTGACGAATATGACTTATGCGAATTTACAGCTCCAGAAGAATATCCTAGCGAGCGTTTGGCCGCTTGTGTAAATCCTGAGCTCCAAAATAAACAGGCAAAAGCTCGTGAATCCCTTATTGAGGCCACTAAGGAAAAGCTTGATAAAATCGTGACCAGGGTTAAAGCTGGTCGCCTGAAAAAGAAGGAAAACATTGCTCTGGCTGTCGGGCGAGTTATTGACAAGAATAAAGTAAATAAATATTTTATTTTAGAATTTGGTGATTATTTTTTTAATTATTCGCCAAATGAAGAGTCCATTAACAAGGAAAAGACTCTTGACGGGATATATGTTATTAGGACATCCCTGCCAGTCGAGGCCTTTACCATTGAGGATTGTGTCCGGCAATATAAAAACCTATCGCGGATAGAGCGCGCGTTTCGGACGATTAAATCAGTGGATTTGAGAGTCGGGCCTATTGATCATCGCCTTGGTGACAGAATCAGGGCTCACTTATTCTTGACTATGCTGGCGTATTACGTCGAGTGGCACCTGCGTGAGGTTTGGCGAAAATTAACCGTCAGCGCCCCTAATCTAGCGGAGATGAGTAAATCAAGGAATCCAGTCAGTCCGGCCAGAAAGTCCGAAAAAGCGGTTAAGCGGGCCACAAGTAAAATGATTGATGAATCGTCATCAATCAAGGCCCTGGATTTTGGCGAAATATTGGCCAATCTTGCCACAATAAGCGAGGTTACGCTGGTCCTCAAACAAGGAGGACCTAATCAATCGGACCTGCCCTTTAAGCGGAGGAAGAAATTTTCCCCGTTTCAGGAAAAGGCTCTTAAATTGCTGGAGGAAATCCCGAAGTACCCACCCAGGTAAAAGATTTTTTAATCAACCTAAAGAGGCGGGCGAGGCGGTTTATGAGTATGGCTTTAGCGGGCGCGGTGGAGTTAAGCCCTGGGCTGGTCATGCCCCGTTTTGGCCTGGGGTTGTGGGGGCCAAGAGAGGGGCTGGAAACGGAAAGAGCGGTCGCCGCCGCCCTGGAGGCTGGCTATCGCCTTTTTGACTCCGCCCCGGTTTACCAGAATGAAAAATCTTTGGGGCGAGCTCTTCTGGCCAGCGGTTTGAAGCGGGAACAATATTTTATCATCAGCAAACTTTGGACCGTGGGGCGGGAAAACTTTGAGCCTGTCGAGGATTTAAAGCGGAGTCTGGACAACCTTGGCCTAGATCAGTTGGACTTATGCCTTCTTCATTGGCCGACCCCGCAAAGCTCCCGGGCCTGGCTCTCTCTGGGGGAGACGTTGGCGACCGGGCTTATTCGGGCCCTGGGGGTGGCCAATTTTTCCCCCTCGCAGCTGACCAGGCTGGTGGCCGAGACCGGTCTCTGGCCGCGCCTGTGGCAGATGGAGATCCACCCGTTGCGAACCCAGGAAGCTCTCCTGGAAGCCGCCCGGGCCCAGGGTGTCGCTCTCATGGCCCACTGTCCCCTGGCCCGTGGTCGGTTGCGAAAAAACCAAATCCTCGGTCGCCTGGCTCAGAAACACAGGCGTTCGGTGGCTCAGATAATTCTGCGCTGGGCCTGGCAGCGCGGCCTGGCCGTGATCCCCAAATCCACCCAGCCAGAGAGAATCCGGGAAAACGCCCGGATTTTTGATTTTGATCTGCCCCCGGCGGACGTGGCCGCCATTAGCCGCCTGGACCAGGGCCAGAGCGTTTTAAAGCCGCCTTTTGTCTTTGACGCGGCGGGCTATGTCCTGGCTCACTCCAGGTAGGCCAGGTAGCGGCCCTGGGGGGTTTTCTCTATTTTGAGGGGCAGATCGTAGGTCAGGGCCAGATTGGCCTGGGTCAGGGTCGCCTCCAGAGGGCCCTTGGCCACGATTTGCCCGTTTTTAAGCAGAATGACGTGGGTGATGAAGGGACCTATCTCCTGAATGGAGTGGGTGGTTAGAATGATTGAGGGGGCCTGGGGACCCGTGGCCATCCGTTTAACCAGGCTTAAGAATTTTTCTTTGGCCCCCATGTCCAGATTGGAGATGGGCTCATCAAGAATCAAGAGGCTAGGTTTAGTCAGGGCCGCCCGGGCCAGCAGAGCCCGCTGGCGCTCGCCGGAGGATAAGAGCCCAAAAGGCCGGTCCAGGATCCGGGTCAACCCGAATTCCTCAGCCGTCAGCCGGGCCGCCGCGATCATGGGCTCCTCGGGGTCCTCGTACAACCCCAGTGAGGCCAAGGGGCCGGAGAGGATGGTGTCCAGCAAGGAGACCTGACTAGGCGTGATATCGGCCAGGGCCTGGGAAACCCAGCCGATCCGGCGCCGGAGGAGCCGTAAATCCACCCGGCCTAAAAGATGGCCTAAAACCGTGATCTGGCCATCGGTGGGCCACAGATAGCCGGTCGCTAGACGCAGAATCAGGGTTTTGCCGGCGCCATTGGGGCCCAAAAGAGCCCAGTTTTCCCCAGGGCCGATGGACCAGTTGAGGTTATTCAGAAGAAGGTTGGGCCCGCGACGAAAAGACACGTCGGCGAGCTCCAGAATTTTAGTGGGATCCGAGGGGGCGAGGCTCATGGGTCAACTTTCTGGGGTCAGGTTGGGTTTTTCGGTTAATGACCTGGTTTGTTGGGTAATAGTTTTTTTGGAAACAATATGTATTATTTAAAATAAATTATGTGTTAAATACAAGATAATGTCTGCTATTAGTTTAGGTTTAAGGCGAGGCCAGAGGCTACGGTCAGGCTTCAAGTAATAGATCAAATAAATTTTAGGGTTTTAAAGTTAAAAAAATTTGACAAACTCATTATTTGGTATATTGTCAGAATGTTGTTTTATTGTCAAGCTCGTTTGGAAAAAAATCGTCTGAGGCCCTTTACCCAGGATGGGCCCTTGAGCCTGGCCTCGCCTGGTCAGGCGAGGTTAAGTTTGCCTCCCGGGCCTCCAGGGTTGGCCTGAGCTATAGGCGATTTAATGTTTTAGAGCCGCGCATCGCCCTCGGCCTTAGGGAGTGGCGAAAGTGGGTCTGAAGGGCTTGGCTGATTGGCCAAAGACTTTTTTAAGGGAGCGGGCTCAGGGGCCACTAGGCTGCCCTGGGGAGTTCCGGGCGATAGTCGCCTGGAGCGGAAGCCCTTCATCGTCCCCAGGGCCAGAGTGGTCCTGGGGTGGGAGTTTTAAAATGGATCAGGCTGAGAAAGAGAAAATTATGACTCCAGTATTTATGTTTACAATTATTTGGACTATACTTAAAACGATAGTTCTTGGAATTTTTACTTTTTTTATTTTACAAAAATATGTCAGTAATATTGTTAATGATTTATATAATATAAAAATATCAACTACTATTCTTGTAGTTGTAGTAAGTTTATTGTTTATATATTATTTTTATAAAAGCGTAATATATGTAAAAATAATATTTAATAACAGGAAAAATAAATGTATTGATATGAGAAATCCAAATATTTCTAAATGAATTATATGTTATTTTGTTATAACATCAAAATTAATAATGTAGTTATCACTGATAAATTTCTAAATTTTTGGCTTAATCTTTGATTGGCGCAGTGCCAAACTGGACACTACAATCAATATGTTATTTTTTAGTTATATTTTAATTATTAAATAAAAACTTGATAATAGTGAATTGTTTTAAATCTAAGTCAGAGATCAAGTTAGCGTTTCATAGGCGGACTGACAGAATGAACGAGTCCAAACGTTGAGGTAACTTTTCGATGAGGATTAAAAATTTTTCGAGGTCATGAAAAAAAGTTCTTGACATATTCACAGAATTTTTTTTATAATAGCTCAAATTTGGTTGTTTTTGAAAAGCTAGGTCAAAGTCACCTGGGCTGGGACGTTTTAAGGTGGTGTTTCGCGTTTTTTTGGCTAGAGTTTTCCAGGGTTTTGTTTTTTTACTCTAAACGGCAGGGCCAAGGTAATTGTCCACAAACAAATGTTATCTCTCTAGGCGCTTTTTTCGGTTAGCGCAAAGAGCTCTAATATCTTCCAAATAGGTATTTATGTTATGGTAAATTACATTAATAATCTTTTCGATCAACGATTTATAGAAGGCAAAATTAATTCTTTTTTGCCTAAAATTAATAATATCAATGGTGACTATGAATTTTGTTACAAATTATTTACTGGTAAATCGTATTTGGATTCTTTTAATGAAGCTTCTGTTCAAGAAGATTTAATTTTTCCAATCATAAAGCGCCTTGGCTGGTTTTATCGCCTACAAGAATCTAAAGTAATTTCGGAAACCACCCAAATATTTGACGCTGTCTTATTTTCTGATCAAGATAAGTATGAAAATTACTTAAAAATTGATAAAGATACACGAAAATCGGTCTACGATGGGATCGACATCATCTTGGAGTCCAAAGCCTTAAACGTAACACTGGACAACCATAAAGCCTCCAAAGACTCCAATCCTTATTTTCAGCTGCTTGATTACTTGCAGAAATCGAGGTTGACCAGGGGTTTTTTGACCAATGGTCGGCAATGGTACTTGGTAGATAACTCTGTTGTCTCCAGGGATAAAAAATACCTGGCCTTTTTTTTGGACAAGATCCTGGAAGAGGGGGACCAGGAGGGCTTCGCGCTTTTTTGGCGCTTTTTTCACGCGGCTAATTATAACCAAGCCAATCAGGCCAAGCTGGCGAAAATAGACGAGATCGCCCAAAAAGCCGAGGAGAGTCGGCGGGAAATTGAGTCCAACATCAGGAATTTGATCTACGGATACGAGGGACGGTCATCCTTGTTTGAGGAAATTGGCCGGACCTTGTTCCAGGCTTGTGATCTCCCCACCGAGGCTGACAACTTAAAATTAATCTTCGAAAACAGCCTTTTTTTTATTTTTCGCTTGATGTTCGTGGCCTATTTTGAGGATCACTGCCGGGATATTCTGGAGTCCCATGAGGCCTATAAGATCTTTTCCCTCAAACAAATTATCCAAAGAGTAAAATCAAACCCTGACCCCTCTGGCCACAATGGATGGGGCTTTCTGAAACGGCTTTTCGCTACGCTTGATCAAGGCGACCCGGAATTAAAAATTTATCTTCTTGACGGCGGCTTGTTCAATCCGACCAACGCGCCTTTATTGAGCCTGAATCGGGTTTTTAACGATGAAAAGCTTTGTGAGATTTTTGACAAACTTTTCAGGTTTGGGCCAGAGGGAGAGGAACTCATCCGGGATTTTTCGGCATTTTCCCCCGCTCATTTAGGAACTATCTATGAGGGACTTTTAGAGTTTGAGTTTCGCGTGGCCGAGGAAAATCTTTTTGAGACCTTTATTCAGGTTGGAAATGAAAAAATTGAAGGTTATTATGATGAATATGATGTAAATTGTCATGACCCATCACAAGTAATTATTATACGTAAACTATTAAAAGGTGAGTTATACCTGGTTAATTCACATAATAACCGAAAAGTTAGTGGCAGTTATTATACGCCAGATAGTCTGGCTTATCCTTTGGTTACTCAAGGCGTGGAGCTGCAACTGGACGGGCCATTTAAAGACCGATCAATATTGGAAATGCGGGTGCTGGACTGCGCTTGCGGGAGCGGCCATTTGTTGATAGTCGCCTTAAACGTCTTGGCCCGCAAGGCTCTGGATAGGTTAAACACGGACTCAGAGTTAAAAGACGCTTTGGCCAAAGAAATGGAGGCTATTAAGAATAATTATATTGAATTAGGTTTGGATCCCAACCAAATAGCTTTGGATGAGTTTGCGGTTTTAAAGAGGGTTCTCTTAAAAAAGACAATTTATGGGGTTGATTTATCACCATTCGCCGCTGAATTAACTAGAATGTCTCTTTGGATAGATACATTTATTTATGGAACTCCTCTTTCTTTTATTGAGCATCATATAAAATCTGGTAATAGTTTAATTGGGAGTGATTATGAATCTTTAATTGCTAAAAGCTCTAGTGATTTGTTTGATAACAATATAAAGAACTTTATAGAAAAAAATATATCAGAAATTAATTCATTGAACTTTCTCAATGATACAACTAGTAAAGAAGTGATCGAGTCGAACGATAAGTATTTTAATAAAATATTACCATCTATTAAAAATATAAACTATTATATTGATTTTATTATTTATTTAGATTTCTTAAGGCTAAAAAATATCTCCCCCATACCTCCTATCTTCGCCAAATTAAACGCCAATTATCTTGGTAAACCAACTGAAAATATGAGCGATGAGAAACTGACTGAGCATGAGCGGGAGTGTGAAAAATACCGGGAGACGTTCGGGTTTTTCAACTGGAAAGTTGAGTTTCTGGAGGTTTTTCCCAAAATTGATCAGCCCGATGACCCCGCTAATGGGTTTAACCTGATTATTGGCAATCCACCTTGGGATAAAACCAAGTTTGAGGAGCCGCTTTTCTTCGCCCAATACCGTTCCAAATACCGGACCTCACCAAACAGCAAAAAAAAAGAAATTGCCCTCGATCTATTGGCCAAACCGGACATCAAGCGAAGATATGAGCGAGAAAAAGAGAGAACCGAGTTAACCAACGCGTATTTCAAGACGAAGTTCCCGTTGAACCGCGGCGCCGGGGATAACAATCTGTTTCGTTTTTTTGTGGAGAGGGCCTTGGGGCTTTTGGCTCCAAGGGGTGGCCTGAGCTACATTGTGCCCACTGGGCTTCTGACCGAGGATGGCTCTTATGAGTTGAGAAAAAACATTCTGGAGAACTATCGCCTCAAAAGTTTTGATGGTTTTGAAAATCGACGTCGAATCTTCCCTGACGTGCACGCGAGTTATAAATTTGGCCTGATCCACATAGAGAAAGTCCGAGAGCCCAATCAAGTGGCTCAAACCCGTTTTATGCTGACCGATCCGGCGGCCCTGGCTACCGATGAGGGTCGTTTTCCGTACTCTCTGGCTGATATCAAAGCCTCCTCGCCTAAACACCTGGCTTTTTTGGAAACTTCTGGCGGAGCTGAGGACCTGAAAATCCTCATTAAACTGCATAAAAAGTTTTCCCACCTCGAGCCAACCTGGCTGGATTTTCGGCGAGAGCTTGACGCTACTAATGACAAAAGTCTCTTTCGCGAGTCGAATAAACCTGGCTTTATCCCCCTCTATAAGGGGGAAATGATCTGGCAATATCAAGCCTATCAGGTTCCCCCGAAATATTGGCTCGATCCCACAGAGTTTG
>JAISMU010000126.1 GCA_031276635.1 Deltaproteobacteria bacterium
GAGGAAAAGTTGGTCGTACTTAATAAGTTCCGCGATTAAATCAGTCTTATCGACGTAAATAGCCTCTTGATTGATAATATTTTGAAAGGAAGACATGGATAAGGGAAGTTTTTTCATTATAGCGCCTGAATCCCGAGTCCATCTTAAACCTGGCTGTTGGCGTCAGGCGAGAGAAATTTTCTTAAATACATCTCCAGAGTATTCTTTCGTCAGCTCAAGGTCAATGACTCAGGCGAACCAGCAGCAATTTTAAATTTGGCCTGGCCTCTTGAGAGGCCTAGGCCAGAAGAATGATCATATCAATATTTAGGTAATACTTTTTATTAAAATATTAATTTTTTTATTTTTTAAGTTAATATATATTTATCATATATTAACATATAAATTTAATATAATTACTAAAATAAGCTTTTAAATAGCAAAAAATATATTCTGCTTCTTTACATTTGAATTACTTGGTGTTACAATGCTTCATTATGATAAAACTACCTTCTTTAAATACCGTCTTAGGAACCATCCATAGTATGTTTGGTGAAGCGCCTGACCTTCGCCCTGGTCGGAACACCTCTTACTCTGTGAGTGATGCTTTAAAGACTGGATTTTCATTAATTTTCTTTAAATCACCTTCTTTTAATAATTTTCACAATATCTACTCTACTAAGAAATAGCTAAAAATTCATTATTATCTTCTATGACGATTAATAAGTTGCCTCATCCTCAAACTGTTAGAAATATTTTAGATGAAATACATACTTAATTTTTTTTATACATTATCTTTATCTTTTTCTAACTTATTAATAAGCAAAAGAGAGCCAGTTCGAAAACTATAATCCGCCTTTTCTGGTAACTATTCTCTGAATTTATCAATAAATTTTCGATCAAGTCGGGCTGAGGCCCCCAAAACTGCCTGGAGGCCGCGACATTTCTCCCCCTTGGCTCAGGCCAACCAAGGGATTATTTATTGGGTCTGGCCGCACTCCCCACCCGCCCCGGTCAAAATGTCCAGCCCATGCCCAAGAGCCGGCAGGATGGCCGCCAAGTTCTCCCGGGCCCCTTTAACCGAGCCCGGCAGATTGACAATGAGGGTTTTTTTTCGAATAACCGCCACTCCCCGGCTAAGCATGGCCCGAGAGGTTTTTTTGAGGCTTTCGGCCCGCATGACCTCGCCCAGACCGGGGACAAGGCGCTCGGCCACGGCCAGGGTGGCTTCCGGAGTCTGGTCGCGGGGGGACAAGCCGGTGCCCCCGGTAGTCAGGACCAGGTCAGCCTGGCCCGCGTCGCAGATCTCCCGCAGGCGCGCCTCCAACAGGGCCCGTTCGTCAGGGAGGATGGCCATGATGGGCGCCACCAGCCCGGCTGCCTCAACCATGGCCTTTAAGGCCGGCCCGCTCTCGTCCACCCGCTGGCCGACCGCCCCCTTGTCACTCAATGTCAGGATAGCCACCCGATAAGCGCTCAACTGACCGCCTCCTTGGGCCAGTAAGCCGGACCCTTGCCAAACCCGCAGACCGGGAATGAGCAGGTCGGGCAGCTCAGACACAAGCCGCCCAGACCCAGGCCCTGGATCTCCTCGGGGGTGATTTTCAGGCCCGCGGCCACCCGAGGCAGGATCACGTCAAAAATGGTCCGACTCTCAAACATCACGCAGCCAGGCAGCCCCAGAACCGGAATCTGGCCCAGGTAAGCCACCAGAAACATGGCCCCGGGAAAAACCGGGGTCCCATAACAGACCAGCTCCGCCCCGGTCGCCTTGATGGCCCCCGGGGTCAGGTCGTCGGGGTCCACGCTCATCCCGCCGGTGCAGATGATCAGGTTCACATCTTTGGCCTGATAGTCGCTGATGGCCGCGCTGATGGCCTCAAGCCGGTCATCCACAATGGTCTCGGCCACGACCGACAGGCCGAAAGCCGCCACTTTGCGCCGGACCACCGGGGTGAAGGTGTCTTTGATGAGCCCGGCGTAAATTTCGTGCCCTGTGGCGATGATCCCCACTTTTAAAGGCAGATAGGGGCGGACCTCAAACAGGGGCCGTCCCGCCCCGATGGCCTGGGCGGCGGCCAGTTTCTCCCGCCGGACCGCCAGGGGAATGACCTTAAAGGCCGCGGCCATCTGACCAGCCTCGACCTCAAAGCCACTGTGCCGGCTGGCCACAGCGATCTCGCCCAAAGCGTTCAACTTCTGGACTCGAGCCTGGTCAGCCAAAAAAAGCCCGGGCTCCTGAACCAGCAGGGAGATCCGGCCCTCCTTGACCGGAGTCGGGCGCAAGCCCGACCCCTGGCAGATGGCCCTTAAGGCTTCCGCCGCCTCGTTCTCGTGGGCCATGTTCTCGCCCAAGTCCCAGACAAATAGATTTTTTTTGCCCATGGACAAAAGAACCGGAATGTCCTCAGCCTGGACCACGTGGCCCTTGCGAAAGGCCGCTTCCTTGACCTCATCTTTAACGATTCTGGTCAAATCGTGACACAATATAGCTCCCACCGCTTCTGTCGTGGGTATGGTCTTCATTTTTTCACCCGAAAAACTGTTTCGTTATGGACACGCCTGGCTAAATTCAATATAATTAATTCTAGCCAGAAAAAAACATGACAAAAAATAGGGCTTTGGGGCCCACACCTGAAATATCATTATGTTTTGATAATTATGATCATAGAAACTCTTTGGAATTTCCAGACCTCTAACACGGGTTTTTTCCTGATTGGTTTGTTAAACTATAACATGAATCGGTCAAAAAAACCATAAGAGCCGTTTAACCGTCTAGGGTTTAGCCCGGCCCATTTAAAGAAACCCAAAACACAGCCCCCGAGACCCATGCCCCAGGATAAGCCGTTAAAAATATTGGTCACCTCGGACATTCACGCCCACCTGACCCTGGACCCGCCCAACCGGCGACCCGGCCTAGCCAGGCTGGCCACTTACGTTAACGCCTTAAAGGCCACCGCCCGGGTTGTCCTTTTGGACGCCGGGGACCTTTTCAGTGGCTCCTTTTACGGGGCCGCGGACCACGGGCGGGCGGTGGCCAAGCTGGTGGGGCAACTGGGTTACGCGGGCCTTTTGCCGGGCAACCATGACTTTGACTATTGCCCCGAGGTCGAGGATCCCCTTTACTACTTTAACACTCTCTTACCCGCGGCCAGGGTCGAGAGCCCTAAACTCCGAACCCTGGCCTTTAACCTCCGCTATCAGGGCCAGCCTGTGGGCAACTGCGTTGAGCCTCTGGTCCTGCGAGTTGACCCTCCGGTTGTGGTCTTGGGGGTCATGAGCCCGTTAACCCACCGACCAAGCCTGGGGTCGTTCTTAAATGACTTTGACTTTGGCCTCAAAGCCAGCCTGGCCCAAACCAAAGAGGCTCTGCTGGCCAGTTTGGCCAAGACTCTGGCCCCCCTAGAGCGAGTCGGAGGCCAGGCCATCATCCTCAGTCACCTGGGAGCCTCCACCCAAGCCCACGCCGGCCTCCGGGGCCAGCTGAGCCTGGACTTCGCCAATGCCCCGCTGGGTCAAGATCTGACCGAGATTCCCGGGGTCAGCCTGGTGGTTGATGGGCACAGCCATGAGGTCATCCCCCCGAGTCGACCCGGCCAGAAGGCCCTCTATTTAAATCTTGGCCAGGGTCTGGAGGCCTTGGCCGAGATTACCTTGAATAACCCGCCAGCCCCACTGAGCGTCAAACTGCTGACTTTTGAGGAGCTGGCCAACTTGGAGCCGGATCCCACTATTTCGGCCCAGATCGAAACTTTGGGGGACCTCTTGGGCTTTGGCCAAGAGCTGACTGACCTGCCGCCCCAGGCCCCCTATTCCCTGGCCGGCCTGTGGGAGACCATCACTCCCCTGGGCCAGCTGGTGGTCGAGGCCATGGCTTGGAAAGCCGGGGCCCAGTTGGCCTTGTTAAACAAGGGGGCCTTAAGGGAAGGTTTAAGTGGGCGGGTGACCCGCGGCTCGGTCCGGCAGGCCCTCCCTTTTAACGACCAGCTTATCCCTACGGTCATAACCGGGCGCGAGCTGACCCGGCTTCTCAGACGAGCCGGGCAAAAAGGGTTCCTGGGGTTTCCTCTTTATCATGGTCTGGAGCTGTGGGCTTACCCAGATGGAGACGAAGCCCGACTGGTGGGCGTGACTCTGGCTAATGGAGAGGAACTGGAGCTGGGGAGAGCCTACTCGCTGGCTCTCTCTGGGCAGATGGCTCGCCTTTTGGCCAGGACTGGGTTGAGCCTCCCAGCGGGGCGGCCTTTGGGAACCGTAACGGACGCGGTCATTGAGCTGATCGAGCGCCGGCGGGGCCAAGCCTTTTTGCATGACCCCCTGATCTGCCCCTATCGCCTGTTTGAGAATGAGACCTCCGCTCAAAAGGCTTTCGCGACCTGGCCTCGCCAGCCGCAATTGAGCGAGGGCGAGCTAACCACAGGCCAGCCTTGAGCCCCAAACAAACCAGCCTTCTCGTCAAACGGCAACCCCCTAATTTTCGGCAATTTTTTTCGCTCCCTAAATCAAAAACACCGCTTTTCGCGCTCACTAAATAAGCCGTTTCTTTTTTTTCGCGGCAAATGGTAAGATCCTCTCATCTGTTTTTCAGTGGTCAATTCTTTTTTTCCTCCGCTGATCGAGGGTCATCGCTCATGGCTGGTTTATCTTCCCCCAAATGGCGCCTTTACGACCACCTGATCAACTCTGTCCCCTCAGAGGCTCTGGCCCAAGAGGCGACCCTGGGCGCCTACTGGGTGGCCATAAAATCCAGCCAAGGCGGAACTGGGCTTGCCCACATCCTCCCCCACGAGAACAAAACCGGCCAACCAACAGCTCAATCTTGGGTGGGCCGTCCTTTAAGAGACCTGGCCCGGCTGATTAAATCCTGGGATCTGACGGAGACCGCGGTGGGTCTGGCCGCCGTAACCGCCGCCGCCAACTCCGCCCTGTTATTGGGAGGGTTGAGCTCGCAATCCCCTGAGGCTGGGGAAGCGGCGTTCGACCGTCACCTGGAAGTGGCCCGGGGCAAAAAGGTGGCGGTAATCGGCCACTTTCCCCATCTAGAAATGATGGCCCAAGTCGCCCGAGAGTTTTACATCCTGGAGCGCGATCCCCAACCAGGGGATCTACCGGACACGGCCGCCGAGTATGTCCTGCCGGAAATGGAAGTGGTCTTCATCACCGGCTCCTCATTGGCCAACAAGACCTTACCCCGCCTCTTGGAGCTCGCCGCCGGAGCCTGGGTGGGCCTGGTGGGGCCCAGCGCCCCACTTCTCCCGTCGCTGTTTGATTTTTCTCTAAGTTCCCTGTCAGGCACGGTCTTCAACGATTTTCCCCGCGTGGCTGAGGCTATCGCCCAGGGCGTAGTCAGTTCCCTTTTTCGGCACGGCGGTTTCCGGGTCAATCTAGGCCCGGATTTTCGCCGCTAAAAGATTGGGAATAAACCTCTGGTTATTGGCTTGGCTGACCCAAACCAGATAAAGCCGCCAACCTGGCCTTACCGTTAAACTCAGAACTAACTACTTAAAATCACATCAAAAATTGCCGACAATACGCCTTGGCTTGTGAGACGGCTTTTCTGTAAATAACAGTAACTATTGGAAATCACACGAAAATTGCCGCATGGCCCTGGAGACGGCCTTTCTGTTGAACAACGGCGCCTGAAATGACAGGCAGCTCTCGTAGAACCCTGAGTTTGGGGACACCGGGGTGAAGGTCCCCCTCATGAGCGTTTACCTGTGAAGACGCGCAAAAGTGGATCGGCAAAAGACCTTGTGAAATCCCAACGCCGTTGAAGGAGCCACCTGGAAAGTGAGAACCCATAGCTCTCTTTTTCAGCTTTCAGAACACTACATTTATATATAAATTATATCTAATTATCTAATTTATAAAAAAATATATAACAATCATTGGCGATAAAGGCCGCTGGAGACAAAAAATTACGGATTTGCCTATTGTAAAAATAATTTAAGTTAAAAAAATCTGATGAAACGTTAAGGCCCTCAGTTGAAATTAATTGTGAAACATCCCAGGTAGTGAAATTTGCGTCTCAAACCTGAACATTTTTACCGCGACCATAAAATTGCCGTTAATAGTATGTCTTTACCACTTGACTGTCGAAGAAATTTGTTACTGAATTATAGACGCTTCGTCATTGAAATCTCTGAGGTTAAAGCTCTCCAGACCCGTTAAGTTATAGATTGTTTTGCCTGAGCTATATTGAGCTCTCTAACGCGAATGAACTGCGCGTTAAGGCGCTCCTTAGGGCGAGTCCAGACTCGACCTCCAGCGACCTTTTTATATTTCTGACCCGGCAACGACCTAGAGAGTTCAAGCGGATGACCTCTATATGGTTTCATCCAATTCTCCTTCCTGACCGGGGTCTCTAAATTTTCCATGACCTCTATTTTTTCTGGAGCCAATGTCTTCAAGGACATTTCAGAAAACCAACAGTTCGCGAATATCCGCGGAATCACCAGGGCTGAGTTTGAGGCCAACCTGGCCGCGCCCTTGCCGGAGATGTTTGCCGAAGGACTTTTTAAGAACTCTGGTTATCCAGATTTCTCGTCTTTCCGCGAAGCTTTGATCGCGATGCGCGATGGTTATTCTTGGAACGGGGTGGATCGGGTTTTTTATCCATATTCCCTGTTGAGCGCTATTTCTGATATGGGGCTGGAACGATATTGGGACGCGTCGGGAACCCCTCTTTTCTGGTCAAGCTCATCAAGTCCGAGCCAGCCGAGGCCTTGAAATTTGATAACATCAGCATGTCCAAAACTAGCATAAAAGCCCAGATCGTTGAAAACCTGTCTCTTACCCCACTGTTATACCAGACGGGCTATCTGACTTTAGCCTCCCCTCCCTCAGACGAAAGCTACGACCTGAAAATACCTAACCTGGAAGTCAGGAAAGCGCTCGAGTCTTTTGCCATGTCCACGGTCTTGGCCGATAAGCTAGGTAATCTTAGTGATTTTGGCTTTTCGCTGATTAAGGCTTTTGACGCGCTTGACGCCATGGTTTTGAAAGATCTCCTGACAATGATTGTCAGGAACCTACCCTTGACGTCTGGTGAGCTTAATGAAAGAACATTCCATCTAGCCCTCTGTGTCATTTTGAATGTTGTTGGTATCAATAAAATTGATTCCGAGAGAACTGTTGAGTATATGGTTGGAGCCGAGCTCAAACATGGGCGTTTGGATCTGTTCTTTAAACTCAATAAAGATCGTTAAGGGATCCTGATTGAGTTGAAATGTTTAATGTTTGACCCGACAAAATCCGAGGACGCTATAAATAAATCCTTTGAGACCTTGCTTTCCAATGGAGAAAAGCAAATGGAAAAATACTACCCTCAATTACTTGAGGAGGTGGATGAGGTCCAGGGAATTGTCTTAGCTGTCAGCTGGGAGCGAGGAAGTCAGGATAGGCTTGAAAGCCGTCAGAGAGCCTCAATAGTTAGCTTAACCTCCTCGCGGCGCCAGGAGGCCTTTTTAAATGTTTATTTTTGCCTAAAATAATTTAAATATATTTATAATTATATATTAATGTGTGAGTTTAGACAGCTATGTTGATTATTATTAAAAAAAATAAGTAATTTGATAATATTAAAAATCACGGACATCGTCTGCGGAATCACGGATTAATGAGCCTATAAATATTAGTGTAGTTTTTCTTATTTTCCAATAAACAAATAATGATGCGTCATATACTATTATTTATGATTATGAAAATCATCGGCAATAACAAAATTTTATTAATCAACTGAATCTAATTATAATCCTACCAAGACATTAAATTTAGATTAAAATTTTATAATATAAAAATTATACATTTTTTTATATGAAAAATTCATTTTTTCAAGCTGGGACGTTTTGTAAGTCCATCAACACATTACCTAATTCTTTTATTGTTTATTTTATTAGACTAGTACAATACAATTTCAATTTTTATTTATATAATTTTTCTTTATATTGTTTAATATACTAAAATATAGTTTGATGTTTTATAAATACCATAATAATTTAATTTTATAATTTTTTATTTTTCAGGTTTTGTTCTTTTTTTTGGATATTTTTTCCCCGTGGGCAAAATTAGAATTGCGGATAATTGGCGAAAAATTTGCAAAGACTCCGCTGTTTGTGAAATAATTCCCCAAAAACACCCAACCAGAATTCAGCCCCTCAACCAGGATAGCCTCACCGGCCAACCCACCACAGGCTGAGAGCTGAATCCCTCTGACCAGGGGTCTTACAGAGTTTTGGTTAATTGATACCGCCTCATTAACTTGGGGTTAAGGTGTTGAAAAGAGGTCCATTTTGGCTATAGAATTACTCTTTGTGGGCCTGGGCGGATTCTTTGGCTCCATCTGCCGCTTTCTCCTCACCAGGATTTCCCTCCACTATGGGGCAGTTTTTTACTGGGGAACGCTTCTCTCCAACGTCATAGCCGGCGTCCTGGTCGGCCTGGTTTTCACCCTGGAAGGCGCCAAGCACTTCTCTCCCAGAACTGTCCTTTTGCTGCGCACCGGGTTTCTGGGGGGATTAAGCACCTTTTCCGCCTTCAGCCTGGAGACAGTCCGGTACGCCCAGGCCGGCTCTTACGGCTGGGCCGGCCTCAACATAGCCTTGAACCTGTTTTTAAGTCTGGCCGGGGTCCTGTTGGGCCAGGCCATCGGCAAAGCCATCAGTTGACCAGCGTCTGTCCAACTTCTGACCAGCGGGGACCTATGAGCCATACTGTCGCCAAAGCCACCATTTTAAAAGTCAAACCCTACCTGAAGGCCCCCTCGGCCGCCCAACCTCGTCTTCGGGCCAAACAGGCCCCGGTCGCCGCTGCCCCCTCGCCTCAACCGCCCACGCCGGAAATCGAGCTGGCCAATCTGGAAGCTCGCCAGAAGCGACTGGCGGTGGCCCTGACCCGGTAATGGCCAACCCTCGCCACCGGATCATTGGGACAGCCGGCCACGTGGATCATGGCAAAACCGCCCTGGTTCTGGCCCTGACCGGGATCGACACCGATCGCCTGGCTGAGGAAAAACGACGGGGAATTACCATTGAGAACGGCTTCGCCCACCTGACGCTGCCTGATGGCCAGTTGGTCGGGGTCATTGATGTGCCAGGCCATGAGCGATTTATTCGCCGGATGCTGGCTGGCTCTGGAGGGGTGGACATCGCCCTTTTGGTGGTGGCCGCCGACGACGGAATCATGCCCCAGACCCGCGAGCACCTGGACATCCTCAAAATTCTGGGGGTCCCTTGGGCGGTGGTGGCCCTCACCAAAATTGACTTGGCCCCCGACCCCCAGTGGCTGGAGCTGGTTACCCAGGATATCCGGGGCCTAATGGTCGGGGCTTTCCAGAACGAGCCGCCCATTGTCCCGGTCTCAGCCCGAACCGGGGTGGGGATAGCCGAGTTGAAAGAGGAACTTTATCAGGCGGTGAGATCCTCGCCAGCCAAACCTGTGGGCCGTCATTTTCGGCTGCCGCTGGACCGGATCTTCACCCGGCCCGGCTTTGGGACAGTGGTGGCTGGAACTCTTTTAGGCGGTCAGGTTAACCTTGGCGACCCGGCCCAGATCTATCCCACGGAGCTTCCCACCCGAATCCGCCAGGTCCAGGTCCACTCCCAGACTGTGGAGACCGCCTGGCCCGGGCAGCGAGTGGCTCTATGCCTGGCCGGGCTCAAGCGCGAAGACCTGAATCGAGGCGATGTGTTGGCCACCCCGGGGTGCTTGCGTCCCTCTCTCATGCTGGACGTCTTTATCTCCATCCTACCCTCTTCCCCATTTACCCTCAAAAACGGGCGCCTGGTTCAGGCCCATCTGGCCGCCCGGGAGATTCGGGCCAAAGTGGTTCTGATGCGGGCTGAGGAGCTGACCCGGGGTCAGTCGGATTACGCCCAGCTGCGTCTGGTCTCCCCAGTGGTGGCCCGCCGAGGGGACCGGCTGGTCCTGCGCCTGCCTTCCCCGGCCATCACCATTGGGGGTGGCGAGGTCCTCGATCCCTGTCCTCAGAAAAAACGACGCCATAAGCCGGAGGTCCTGAGCCAGTTTCAGATCCAGGCGGAGGGGAGCCTCCGTCAGCGGGTGGAGCTGGCCTTAAGGGAGAGACCAGGTTCCTTCGCCACCTTCCAGGAAATAGCCCTACGAGCCGATCTGGGTCCCCAGGCTCTGGCGGAGGCCAATAATCTCGCCCGAAAAGGCCTGGCCGTGGCCCTGACCCCAGAGATCTTCCTGCATGTCGCCGAGGTGGAGACTCTGACTGGGCGGCTCAAAAACCTCTTGACCCTTTACCACCAGAGCCATCCCCACAGCCCGGGGCTGTCGCTGGGGGAAATCCGCTCCCGGCTGGCTCCCCAGGCTCCCCCGGCGGCCCTGGAAGGCCTCCTGACCACCTGGGAACGGCAAAAGGTCCTAGTCCTGGAAGAGGGCCTGGCCCGACTTGGCTCCTTTGAGCCGCTGGTCGATGAGGAAAAAAACCAGTATGTCCAACTGCTGGCGAAAACCTATCTGGATTTCGGCTTCTCGCCGCTAGCGACCTCCGCCGTGCTGCCAGCCCAAAGCCCAGACGAAAGCCGCCGCCGGAAAGCCGCCTTCTCCACCCTGATCGCTCGCGGGGAACTAACGCGTTTAGACGACCTTTATCATCTCCACCAAAAAGCCTATGACGAGGCTTTCGCCATCTTCCAGGCTTTGGCCGCCAAGGGGCCGGTGGAGCCGGGGCCTTATCGGGACCGGCTCAAGACCTCGCGCAAGGTGGCGGTGGCCCTTTTGGAGAGTTTTGAGAAAAGAGGCTGGGCCGTCAAAGCCGGCAGCGGGCGTTTGCCGCGCTAACCCTCAAACCGAGTCCCGCTTGAGCCCCTTGGGCTTTTCTCAAGACCTTTTTTAGAGGATTTTGGGGCTTCGGAAAAGTCTGATCTTTTTTTCTTCTAACTTAAATAAGCGAAAATAAACAAGTAACTCTTCGCCTGAGCTAGGCAATCTTGGCCATTTTCTTGACTTTCAGCCCTCAAACCGCCGGCGGCGAGGCAAGCCAGGACTCAGATAAATAGCAAAATACAACTTAGTAAACGTGATAAAACGTAGTAAATCGCCATAAAACGGAACCTATGCGCCAAAATATTCTGAATATTTTTTGATCTAAAATAAATAACTCCTTTAAAATCAAATAGTTACACCAAAAAAAAGACGAATATTTTCGAGCTACCGACAGGCTCTGGCCAGCCAAGGGCCCGGGGGGAAAGCCAGGCTTGGCCGGGAAAGGCCGCCAATCACGATCCCGACGGGGTCGGCCCAGCGGGCTGGCTTGGCGAAAAGTAAGATGGGGCCGGCTAAGCCGAGAGCGGGGGCCGACCGAGATGGCCGCAAAATCGGGCCCAACCCGAGAAGCCTCGGGTTTTCTCGAGGCTGTTTCGCGGCTTCGGAAAAATCGGGCTTTCTTCGTATTCTGTTGATGAAAGTAGCGGTGGCTCTTAGATGAAACAAACCTCTTTCTTTAAATTTGCGGCCGCCATACCCGGCCGCTGAGGCGCTTCTGACCAAATCCCTTCAGATGGTAAATATAGTTTAAAAAACTTACACTTTATATATTTTTATTTGCTAAAAACTTTCATTATTCTTAATAAAATTGAAGCCAAATGTGATACTTCTTTTTTTATATACCAAAATAACACTATAAATCATTATATAATGAAATTCTTTATAATTAGTTAATGTATAATATTTTTATAAATAATTATCATAGTAATTTATAATAAAATTAAAATATTTAACTCTAATAATAGTAATTAAATGTAACGAATAAATATAATGTGTTTTTTTATAACATCATTAATAATATTAGATAACACCAAAATGATTATACTTTATACTATCAAGTATATTTCTAATATTATTATTAGTGATTTTTTATATTAAAATTTGTAGAAAAATTTGATCTATGTTTTTGCGCCTCCATTTTTCGTTGAAAAGCTAACCAGGAGGGTTATTAAAAGAAGAAAATGTTAAAATTACACATGACTATTTCTTCAATAAAGTAAGTAATATTATTCCCAGTTCTCTTATTATTGACCGAACTAGTTATGTATCGAAGAAGCTGTATATATTGATCTACGTTTAGCATAACTATTTATTTTCTTTATGAGTAAGAAATTTTTTTTAACATAGCAAAAAAAATTTTTTACTTTTAGATAACTAATTTATTATATATATATTAAAATATAATTAATCCCGCGAGCTTAAACTGGCTGTTGGGCTATGGCCAAAATTAGAATTGTTGGCCATAAATAAATCCCTCTGGCCTAAAGCTTAAATATCTGGTAAAATGACTAAATCAGTCCAATTAAACCCACACCGCTTTTGGAGTTTGGCGTGCAAAAGAAAATTACAAAAATTATTCAAACTTTTCCTGAAATTATCAGCGAAAACATGCTTTACGCTGATAAAACTAAATATATTTATAATATGGTCAACAATTGTAAAGTTTGTTTTCTTTGTCGTCCCCGACATTTCGGTAAATCCCTCCTCCTCAGTACTATTGAGGCCCTGTTTCTCGGGCAAAGGGATCTTTTTCAAGGGCTGTGGATTGATTCCTCAGACTTCGCGTTTGAAAGGCATCCTGTCATCCATCTCAGTATGAATTATGCTAAAACATCCCAACCAGACCTTTTAGAAAAACAAATCATGCTTAATCTTCATGAATTAGGGTCTTCTGAAGGGCTTTCACTTACAGATTTGTCTTTTGACGCTGCTCTTCGACAACTCGTTAATGGCCTTTACGATAAATATAATA
>JAISMU010000151.1 GCA_031276635.1 Deltaproteobacteria bacterium
CGCGTGGTAGAAAGCCTCTTTGGCCTGATGGATTTCGTAGGGAATGTGAGAAAGAAAACTTTCAAAAGCCGCTTTAAAACCTGAGCTGTCTCGTTGAAACAGACAGGCCAAGGCGGCCACAGCCTGACGCCGCATCAGGAGAGGTTTTCTAATATCATTGTTAAAAGAAAGAAAAAGAGGAAACAAAGCCGCTTTAACTTCTAAATTAGGGAAAACTAAATTATAGATTGACCCTTCAAGTGGAATATCAGTTTTAACAGTTAAGTAACCGCTTTGAAACATTAAAGCTATGGCATTTAATTTACCTAACTCAATCTTATTTAGATTATAAGATATAAAATTATTGACTCTGAAATAATTAAAAGTTAGTTGTTTTTCTTTAACAAGATTGACAAGAAAAGTTGGTGTCCCTGAGTCAAACCAATAATTATTGAAGGACAAATTGTCAAAAAAGGAAAGAAGAGACCATGGGTTCAGGACCCGGGTTCTTCCATCCCAGGAGTAGCCGTCATACCATTCCAAGATTTTACGCCGGAGGTCAACGACTGTGTCCTTCTGGTCAATCTCGCCAAATTCTTTTAATTTCTCCAGCGATTCTTCCAGTCGGTCTTGAAAAAGGGTATCAAATTCGTCAATGGTAAAACCACAGATATTGGCGTATCTCCGATTGAGAGTTAGATCAGCCAGGTTGTTCAGGCCAGAAAAAATGGAAGTCTGGGCAAATTTGGTCACTCCAGTGATGAAGGTAAAACCCCTATATTTCTCCATATCTTTCAGAACGCTAGAAAAAAGATTAAGAGTGTCCCGAATACCCGCGGCCAGCGAGGGCTCAGTGATTTTACTCAGGATGGGCGCGTCATACTCATCAATAAGGATCGCGGGTTTCTGGCCATATTTGGTGTAAAGTCCTAGGATCAAAGCTTTAAAAAAATTTTCGGGGGTGGACTCCTGAATTGACGACAAGCCCTCAACCTCGGCGATACTTTTAACACAAGACAGCAAAGAGTCGTTGGCAGTCGCCACGCTGTCAGTCCTGACAGCGGACAGACTTAAATGGATGACCGGATAAGGTTGCCAATCATAATCGGACTGGTCGATCCACAGCCCTTTAAATAGCTCTCGCCGGCCCCTTAGAATGGCCTCAAGAGCGCTGACTAAAAGAGATTTTCCGAAACGACGGGGCCTAGAGAGGAAATATGGTCTTTGTAATTTGAGTAAACTGTATAAAAAATTAGTTTTATCTGCGTAAATATAGTCATTATTACTAATTATTTGAAAATCAGCAACTCCAACAGGTAACAATTTCATACTTTTATCCTTTAATTATAAAATTATATGTTTTGATATAACTATATATAAAATAACCAATAATAATTATATAATAACGATAACTTGATTTAAAACAGGGGCTCTGGCCCCATTCAGGCTCGCTACCCTGGCCGAGCGAGTCCTGACCAACTTCTAAGCGCCTCTGCGGCCGGGTACGGCCGCCGCTAATTAAAAGAAACAGGTTTGTTTCTCAGAAGTATTTATCCTCCCCAGGAATTGATGTCCTCGCCAAAAAAGCGTTCTTTCCAGAATAACGCCTGCTAACACATTGAAATTACTACTTTAATTTGAGACTCAATTATTAAAATCAGGTTTTTTGCGAAGGTGTCAAGAATTCGCTTGTCCGCGAAAACTTAGTTTATTTCAAGGAAAACCCATAAAACACGATTAGTTTACAACAAAAGTTTACTTTAGACAAGAGTCAATTTTGGCCGTGGCTTGTGGCCTGGGCAGGCGGAAAACTATTGAGTCTTTCACTCCAGAAGACGATTTGATCAGCCAAATATTGATCTGAGCCCAAAAAACGCCGCCAGGTCTTTGGCGGCTGATTTAGGCTTAACATCTCGTAAGCGCTCACAAACGTAAAGTCCGGTCGGAATGGCCACAATTCCATTTTCGCAAGGCCACCTTCCGTTTTGGAGTGGCCAGCATTCCGAAAAAGGTGGCCAGCCTGAAGTCAGGGAGCCTCAATCCTAAAAAAAAATAACCTTCGAGGATTTACTAAAGTCAAAAAAACGCTAAAGCAAATGGCTTTAGTCTTCAAAACCCCATATATTCTCGTATTTATATCACATCGCTCGTCCCTTACAGACAGGAAACTTCTTTTTCCTGGTTTCCACCTCCTCAGCCTTAGAGGCCCGGGGCGGCCGCCGCCTTAACCCCGGGGAGCGTCAGCCCACAGCCCCTCCAGATCATAAAGAGAGCGAGCCTCGGCGTTGAAAATATGGGCCACCACGTCCCCCAGGTCGACCAGGGCCCAATGGGTCTCGCCTCGCCCCAGACCCTCCTGGCCCAGCGGCTTGATCCCAGCCTCCAGGGAGCGCTGGACGATCTTCTCGGCCGCCGCCCGAATTTGGCGAGAGTTTTCGGCGCTGGCGATGAAAAACCAGTCCGCCACTGACGACAGCCCCGAGAGATCCAACAGAACCGGGGCGGAGACCTTGTGCTCCAGGGCGGCTTTCTGGACCAGGTCAGCCAAGGCCCGACCGCTGGGCTTGTCCAGGCTAACCGCTTTTCGCCGCGGACGACGGACCTTTTCGGGTTTTTCAACCGATTCCGCCTTGGAAGCCTTAGCCGGCTTGACTGGCTTAACCGATTTGGCCCCAGATTTGTCCAGGGTTTTTTTAACCTGAGCCGCCGCCTTGGCCTGAGCGGGGGCCTTGGCGGGTTTGACCGGTCGGGCCACGGATTTGGCCGGCTTGACGACCTGGGGTTTGGCCGTTGGTTTGGCCGTTGGTTTGGTCGCGGATTTGGCGGCGGGTTTAGCCCGCGGTTTTTCCTGGCCTTTAACCGCCTTGGTCGCCGAGGCCGGGACGCGGTCCGCGGGTTTTTTCGCCTTGGGAACTTGAGCTTTTTTGGGGGTTTTCGGGGTTTGGGGAGCCGAGGCCTTGGCCGAGGCGCGGGAAGCTGGCCCGGCGGTCTTGGGCTTCTGGGGACGAGAGACCGGGTCAGTGGCGGCCAAACTCTGGTCTGGGGTCATTAGTTCCTCATTTGGTGGGGGAATACAAACCATGCTCAAGCAAATAGGCTCGAGTCGCCTCTGGGGCCAGGTAACGGACCGATTCCCCGGCGGCCAGGCGCTGGCGCAAATCGGTGGACGAGATTTCAAGACAGCAGCCCTCATAGTAATGAACCAGGGGCCAGCCGGGCGTGACCAGGGCGCCCTGGTCCGGGTCCCATTGGGGCGGGGCCCCGGTGATCTTGGCGAGCAGCCTTTGGAGGGCCGCCCGCCCCCCGGGGACCCCGGGTCGCCGAAAAACCACCATAGGGCACAATTTCAAGAGAAGCTCATAGGCGGCCCATTTTTTTATGTGTTGAAAAGAGTCATAGCCCACCAGAAAAAAGCATTGGCCATCCACCTGGGCCTTGAGGGCTTGGACGGTGTTAATGGTGAAGCTGGGTTTCGGCAGGAACCTTTCAATGTCTGAGACCTCAAAGCCGGGCCTATCCTCAATGGCCAGCTTGAGCATCTCCAGGCGGTGCTGAAAAGCCACTGGACCATCGGGAAGTTTATGCGGATGCTGGGCGGCTGGGATGAAGAACACCCGGTCCAGTCGCAAACTTTCGGCCAGCTCCTCGGCGACCCGCAGATGGCCATAATGGATCGGATCAAAAGTCCCCCCGAAAAAGCCCAATCGCTCAGTCATCAGGCTTCCCTCCCGGCCTCAGACTGGATGGCAACTCGTCCTTGAGGCGCCTGGTCAGCAAATCCACCAAACCCTGACGGGGATCCTTACCCTCGTGCAAAACCCGGAATGTCTCGCGGATGGTCGGCAGCGACAGGCCCAGTTTCTGGGCCAGCCCCCAGACAGCCCGCGAGTTGTTGACCCCCTCAGCCACTTCCCGCTGATTAGCCAATATGGAGCTCAAGGGCTCCCCAGCCCCCAGGCGCAGACCCACCCGACGGTTGCGCGACAGATCCCCGGTGGCGGTCAATAACAAGTCCCCCAGGCCCGAGAGCCCGGAGATGGTCAGGGGATTGGCGCCTACCGCCACAGCCAGGCGGGTCATCTCCGCCAGGGCTCGGGTCAGAAAGGCGGCCCGGGCGTTCAGGCCCAGATTGAGGCCATCGCAGATCCCGGCGGCGATGGCGTAAACATTTTTCATGGCCCCGCCCAACTCCACGCCTTTAACATCCTGAGAGGAATAAACGCGAAATACCGGGGCGGACAAAAGAGCCTGAGCCAGCCGGGCCACCTTCAAATCCAGGAAAGCCAAAGTTACCGCCGTCGGTAGGCCGGCGGCCACCTCCCGGGCGAAACTGGGCCCCGAGAGAACCCCGATGGACGAGGCCTCTCTCTGGGTCTCCTCGCGCAGAATCTCGGTCATTGTGGCGAAGGTGTCGTCCTCAATGCCTTTAGTGGCGCTGATCTGAAAGACTCCCGGCGGGAGATACGACCGAAAGCGCCGGGCCACTTCCCTTAAACCGTGACTAGGGACGACCCAGATGATGATGGCGGCCTCAGCCACCGCCTCGACCGGATCGTTGTGAAGGCTGACCCCGGGCGGCAAGGGGAAACCAGGCAGGAAGGCCTCATTAACCCGGGCCTGGCTCAGAGTCGCGGCCATCTCGGGCCGGCGGGCCCAAAGCCGGACCGGCAGGCCCAACCGGGCGGTGTGGATGGCCAGGCTCGTGCCCCAGGCTCCGGCCCCGATAATGGAAATGTTCCGGCTGGTCAGCATGGCGCCTTTCCAAAATGACCCCCAGGGCGGTCGGCCTGGGAAAAAAAACGAGATGGGGAGGGGCCACACAAGGCCCGAAGGCGCCAAATTCAGCTGGCTAGGCAAATTAGGCGCCTTGAAGTTGAGTAATTAATGGTTTACATTATTTTCAGCTGGATTACCAGAAAAAAACCCAGCCTAAGCTAAGTATACAGGAAATGTAACCGTTCACCCACGATAATGGATTCAGGACTAACTCTTTGGTTGAGGCGATGATTCCCGAGGGGAAGTGTCAAGGTTAGCGCCAGGGCCGGTAGCGCTTAGAAAAAGTGGCTAATTTGATATTAAAACTAATTGCCCTGGCCTAACGGTCAATCATGGAAAAATTGGGGTAAATTGGCGGCGCGTCCGGTTACTCCAAAGAAATAATGGCTATGATTACGCCATTTCAAAACCTGTCAGCGCTCATTATCGAAGTTGATAATATTTTACTCCCCAATTTCGAGGGTAAGGTTGATTTACCTCATAAGCCGATAGCCGAGCCAGTCATATTATCGGAATTGGCCTGCTTTGAGCTAAAGACAGAACTCCGCGTCGCTGACTTATTC
>JAISMU010000163.1 GCA_031276635.1 Deltaproteobacteria bacterium
GGGAAACCGGCTGGTCAGCCCGCAGATTGTCCCCCTCGCGGGTAAAGACCTCATCCGGGGTGATCGAAATCTTTAGCAGCAGATCCCCGGGCTCGCCCCCGCTCTCGCCAGGGCTGCCCTTGCCTTTGAGGCGGATGGTCTGGCCATCCCTGACGCCAGCCGGAATAAAGCATTTTAAGGTTTGGCGGCTCTGGATCTGGCCCTGGCCGAAACAATTGGGGCAAGCCTGGACCCCGCCGCCAGCTGACATAACCCCCTGCCCGCCGCACCGGGGGCAGGTCTCCAGGACATCCACTTCCAAGGTCACGTCCGAGCCGACTAAAGCGGTCCGAAAATCCAGATTGAGCTTGTGCTCGCGGTTCTGACCCCGCTTGCGCGCCGGCTGGCCGAAGGAAAAGCCTCCCCCCCGGCCAAAGGAAAAAGAGCTTTTGCGACCGCCCCCGCGAGTCCCCCCGCCTAAAATGTCATTAAAAAGGTCCGCCCAGGGAAAATCCCCGGACTCAAAATTGGGCCGCTTATACCCGGACCCGCCAAAGCCACTCTGATAAAAGGCCTCCCGACCGAGGTTGTCATACTCGCTCTTCTTGGCCGGGTCTGACAGAATGTCATAGGCCTCTGACAGCTCCTTGAACTTGCTTTCCGCGGCTTTGTTCCCGGGGTTAAGGTCCGGGTGATACTGGCGGGCCAGCCGCCGGTAGGCCTTTTTAATATCCTCCGGCCTGGCTGTCTTGTCCACGCCCAGAGTTTTGTAGGGATCTAGACTCATGGCTTAACACCGCCAAAGATAGGCAGATTCTGGAAAATCAAAGCCGGATGCGGGGCTTGCCCCCCGCCTCAGGCTCTCCTGGTAGTGGATAATAAGGTAATTACAATTAAGAAACAGTCAACCGGTCAAGTCAGGGAACTGGGGGGTTTTTTTAAAAAACTCCACAAAGCCACGGACCCAATAACCAGAATCCCCCCGAAGAGGGCCATGGGCCCAGGCTCCTCGCCATAAGCCAGAAACACCCACACCGGGTTCAGAACCGGCTCAAGCATGGTCACCAACACCAGCTCCAGGGAAGTCACCTTGGGGGCGGCCAGGGCGTAAAGGTAATACGGCAACCCCATTTGAAAAACGCCCAAAAGCAGCAGGAACAGCCAGCCGCTCAAATTCGGCCAAGAGCCAGGCCAAGCCCACAAGCCCAGCAAAAATGTCAGATAATTGCCCAGAATCAGGCCGCTGGCCGGCAGATAGTTATCGCGGCTGCGCAGAACCAAAGCCTGCAAACCGAAAAAGAAGCCACTGATGAGAGCCAGGGCGTTACCCAGGGAGCCGCCGGAGCTGAGGGAGTCCAGAAAGAACAGGACCACCCCGCCGAAGATGAGGCCAATGAACAGCCAGTCCCGGGGCGAGGTCCGCTCCCCCAGAATGACCGGGGCCAGGAGGGCCACCCACAAGGGGGCGGTGTACTGCAGGACTATGGCGTTGGCGGCCGAGGTCAGTTTCAGGGCCGCCACGTAACAGATTGACAGCAGGGCCAGGCAAAAGCCGCTGAAAATCTGCACCCGGTTGAGCCGGGCGGGTCGAAACCCTCCCGGCAGAAGAAAGGACATGGTGATCCCGGCCAAAAGCCCCCGACCCGAGGCGATGGCCACTGGCGACAATTCCAGCCCCTTGACCAAAATCCCGGACACGCTCCACAAGATGGCGGCCAAAACCAATTGGCCCAGGGCCAGGGCGCGGGCGCTCATCAAAATGTCTCCCTGACGGACTGGTCAGTCCTCAGTTGAAAAAAATTAAAAATAGCCGCTCCGATTAAAAACCCGACCCCGACTCCGGGTTCCCCGGGAGCGAGCCCCGGGCCAGGGCCAGGGTTCCTTCTCTCGATCTGAGCCCTGGCCAAGGCGGACATGTATTATTATATATTGTTATCAAGCTGACCTGGGCCGGAAAATAACCTGGCTGGCGAATAGAGGCGGGCGGAGCCTACGAGGCAGACCTCAGGCCGCCCCGCGAAATTAAACCTACCCTTGACCCAAAAGGCCAACTTCATCCCCGAGTTCGCCCTCTCAGCGAGTGTTCCCCCGGCGAGCTCTCAACTTTTTGGCTCCGCGCTCTTTTGCCGACCCCGGGGTTTTTTGGGGGCCACCGGGGTCTCCGACTCGGGCGCGCCACCGGCGACTGGCTCGGTCGTGGCCCCCTCAGAGGAGGTTTTCGCGGGCCGCGTCGACCGAGCTCGAGGCGCCCGGACCGGCCCTTCCCCCGGAACAGCCCTGGCCCGCCGAGGCTTTTTCCCGGCCTGGGTGGGCGCGCCCGGCCCGGCGGTCTCACCAGAGTCAGACGCCCCCGGGCCGACCTCAGAGGTTTGAGCTGACTCGACCGGAGCCGAGTCAGGGGTGACTTGGGCTATTTTCTCCAGGGTCTTGCGGCTCGCCCTTTTGGGTTTGGGGCCCTCCGCCCCAGAAGCGATTTTGGCCCGACTCCGCCGAGGGGCCCGCGTCTGACCGGTCGCGGTCTCCACCAAGCTCGCTGGGGCGGCGGTCTCCACCAGGCTCGCCGGGGCGGCGGTCTCCAGGGTGGCGGTCTCCAGGGTGGCGGTCAAAGGCGCCCGCTCCTCGTCCGATTCCGGCTCCAACAAATCCGGCTCCGACGTTTCCAGCGAACCCGCGTCGAGGCCTGAGCCCGCGAAGGAACGAGCCTGAGCCTCAACCAGAGCCGCGGTCTCTGCCGCCGCCGCGGCTGACTCCTCCAGAGCCGCCTCGGCCCCGCTCTTATCCTCCGACCAGGCCAAATCCATGGCGATTCTCGGAACAAGGCCGGGTTCCAGCCGCGAGCTGAGCTCCGGGTCTGGCTCGCCCGACTCTTCGCTCAAGACCAACGCCGAGGCCGCCGGGCTGAGCCCGACCTGACTCGCCTCCACCGGGCTCTCCTCGCCGCCGACTTCCCCACTCAAAGTCGAGGCCTGGGCCTCCTCAGACCGGCCCTTGCCCCGCCGCCGCTTACGACGGCGGCCCTCGCGAGCCTCAGGCGACTTTTTTTCCTGGCCAGGGTCGGCCTCTCTCAAGACGATCCCCTCCAAGCTGGCCGGAGTCCAAGCCAAAACCTGACGGACATCGGGGTTGGCCTCGGTGACCGGCTGCCGAGGCGACAGGCCAAAAATCCCCCCAGGCCGCGAGCATCTGGCCGGGCCCCGGACCCGGCTCTCCTCCGAGCGTCGCTCCGGCGGCGCCTCAAAGTGACGGCCGCCCCGCCGCGAGCCGCCTCCATGCCGCTCGCGCTCCCGGGTCCTCACCTCGCCGGCCAGGTCCTGGGAAAACAACTCATCCTCAACCCAAGCCACGGGAATCTTCTCACCCATAAGATTTTCAATGGCCTCCAAATGAAACACGTGGTTCTCACAGGCGAAGGAAATGGCTTTGCCGCTCTTGCCCGCCCGGGCGGTCCGACCGATACGGTGGATGTAATTCTCGGCGTCCTGGGGTAAGTCGTAGTTGTAAACGTGGGAGACGTCGTCAACGTGAATCCCTCGGCTGGCCACGTCGGTGGCCACCATAATCCGCAAGCGCTTTTCCTTGAAATCCTCCATGAGCCGCAAACGTTTGGGCTGGGGCAGATCCCCGGTGATGCCCTCAGCCTGAAAATTATTCAGCTCCAGCTTCTTGGCCAACCACTCCACCGAGCTCTTGGTGTTGCAGAAAATCAAGACCCGGTGGTGCTCCTCTTTGCGCAACAAGCCTAAAAGCAGCGGCAGCTTCTCCTGGAGGCTAACATGGTAGAGAATCTGGTCGATCTGGGCTTTGGAGGCCGGGTCCGGCTCAGCGGTGATGTACTGGGGCGGGTTCATGAACTCGTAAGTCAGCTCCAGAACCCGGTCATCAAGAGTGGCCGAAAAAAGCATGGTCTGACGGTGAGAGTAAGGGGGCAGCTTACTCATCAGACGCTTTAAGTCCTTGACAAACCCCAGGTCCAGCAAGCGGTCGGCCTCATCGACCACGGCCACCTCCACCGCCCGGGGGTCAAAGACGCCCTGGGACAAGTAGTCCAGGATCCGGCCCGGGGTGCAGATGACCACGTCCGGCCCGGCCTCCAGGGCCAGAGCCTGCTCGCGGTACTCCACCCCGCCCATGATCAGGGCCAGGGTCAGCTCCGAGCAACTGGTCAAGGTCTTGGCGTCCTGGTAGATCTGCTGGGCCAGCTCCCGGGTCGGGGTGACCACCAGAGCCCGCGGCAGGCCAGCCAACATCGACGGACGACGCAATAATCTAGTCAATAAAGGCACCAGAAAAGCCGTGGTCTTGCCGGTCCCGGTCTGGGCCTGACCCGCGATGTCCTGTCCCTCCAGGGCCACTGGAATAACCTGAGCCTGAATGGGGGTGCAACACTCGAAGCCGGCGGCGTCAAGGCCACTCATGATTTCCGGAGGCAGTGTAAAATCAGTGAAGCGGGTGGAGGTCAAAAAATTGGGCCGAGCGGCCCTGATTTCGGCTTGGGGCTCAGAGGCGGGGGTCGCGTCCCTCAGGTCAATGACCGCGCCCGCCTCCTCCGCCATGGATGGTTCCTGGCCGGCCTCGACCTCCTGGCCCGGGCCCGACTCCGCCCCATCAATGGAAAACGGCATACACTCTCCTAAAAACAACCTCGCGCGACCGCCCAAGGGTCGCGCTCAAAAGAAAAAAGCCCCGGGCGGCCCGGGGGTCCCCCGCCAGACCCCGGTTGAAAACCGGGCCGTGGCCCCAGGCGACCGCGACGCTAGCCTTGACTCTAGCCCCGCCCCCGAGCGGACATCAGCAGGCCGGTGAAGTGGCTCTGGACTTTGCCATCCCGAAGTAAGCTCAGGGCCTGGCTCAACTGCTTGTCCACCTTCAAGCGCTCGGCCAGGGTCATTTCGTAGAGGGGCTTTTCCAAAAATGGCTCCTCCGCGGCCTCATCGTCCTCGTCAGCGTCTTTTTTGTCCGAGCGGACGCGACCCTTGCCTTCCTCCCGGCTGGGTTTCTTGTCTTCCCGGGTCTCGTTGACGCCCAACAGATGCCGATCCAGATCTTTTTCCCGCAGGGTTTTGCTGTTGGGGGGCAACAGGCTAGGCACCTCCACGTCTGGGGCGATGCCATCAGTCTGGATGGAGCGACCCGAGGGGGTGTAAAAGCGGGCCGTGGTCAGCCGCAAACCCGAGCCATCGGGTAGCCGGACCACGCTCTGCACCGAGCCCTTGCCAAAAGTCCGGGCCCCCAGAATGAGAGCCCGACCATAGTCCTGCAGGGCCCCGGCCACAATCTCGCTGGCCGAGGCGGAACCCTCGTTGACCAGGACCACTATGGGGCAACTCAAGGCCAGAATGGCATCCTGGTCGGAGCTGTAAACCACGTTCTGGTCCTCCACCCGCCCCCGGGTCTCCACCACCTGCACCTGGCCCATGAAAAGCCCGCTCACCCGAATGGACTGATCCAAAAGGCCGCCGGGGTCATTACGCAAATCCAGGACCAAGCCGCGCAGGGGAATCGAGGAGCCCAGGGTCTTGAGGGCCTTCTCCACTTCCTGAGCCGTGTCGCCCTGAAAATTGGAGATGTGGATATAGCCAATGCCCGGGGCCAGCTCCTCGGAGCGGACGCTGCGCAAGGGAATAAAGTCGCGGATGATGGTCATGGGAATAATGCGGTCCAAGCCGGGCCGGTGCACGCCAAAAACGACTTTGGAGCCTTTGGGTCCCCGGATGGCCTTGACCGCCTCGGTGACGGACATATCCTTGGTGGGTTTATTGTCAATGGCGATGATCTGATCCCCACTGCGCATGCCCGCCCGGGCCGCCGGGGTCCCCTCAATGGGGGCCACCACGGTCAGAATCTGATCGCGCGTGGAAATCTCCACCCCCACGCCGGTGAAACTGCCAGAGGTCTCCTGCTGGAACTCATTCATCTCCTCCACGGTCATGTAGGAGGAGTGCGGATCCAAAGTGTTGAGCATGCCTCGGACCGCCCCCTGAACCATTTCATTGTGGTCAGGCTCCTCGACGAACCGCAGGTTAACCTCGTAAAACACTCGGGCCAGGGTTTTGAAACCTTCGTAAATCTTGAAATCCGAGGCTTGGGCCCGGGTGGCGACCAGAAAAAACGCCCCCAGAGCGACCAAAACACCCATGAACAGCGCGCGCCTGGCGGCCCTTGGCCGATCCAAACCCTTTAACATTGAGCGCTCCAAAATTTTTTGACCTTATAAAGCGACAAACGCCGGAGCTATACCCGCGCCTCGGGCCCATTCTGGCCCAGCCTCTGGCGGTTTAACGCTTTTCCGCCTGACAGGCCGAGCACAGGCCCCAAATCTCAAATTTGTGCCCCTCGCTTTTGAACCCTTCCTGGCGGGAAATTCTCTTCTCCACTTGAGCCAACTCCGGGGCGCTGAACTCAAAAATCCGATGGCAGTTAAGACATCGCAAATGACTGTGGTGCTCCCGACCGTAAACCCGCTCGTAATGCATGTGCCCGTTTTCCAGATAAACCTCAGCCAAAAGGCCGGACTCGATCATCAAAGGAATGGCCCGGTAAATGGAGGCTTTGGAAACTGGGGTCTTGGCCCGCAGGCTCAGGAAGAGCTCATCCACGTCAAAATGATCATGATTTTTTAAAATGGATTCAGCGATGGCCTCCCGCTCTTTGGTTACCCGGTAACCGCGAGTCTTCAGAAAGCCCCGAAAAGCCTCCATCTCCTCAGTCAGATCGCCAACTGGCTCAAACTGGGAAATGGCCATTTCCTCGCTCATGAGAGTTCCCAACCTTGGCTCAACGGCCCCTGGCCGGACTTATGGCTGGCTAAAACAAACAAAATTCTCTTGGCCTCCACCTTCGAGCTGATCAACGCCTTAACAACTTTGTATTTTAACATATGGCTCCAGTTTCAACAAGGTTAAATTATTCAGGGTTCAGAGCGGCAATTCTAATTCTGGGCGCGGAGAAAAAAATATTAAAAAAATAGGCTCAACCTGAAAATTTTTAAAATTACGTGTCTCTTTATTTTCATATAAATATTATTTTTTCAAACAATGAATGTAATTAGAAATTTATTAAATTATAAATTTTGCTAATATATAAATATTAAATACACGAAATAATCTACCTAAGACATAAAAAATATTGTTATTTTTAATTAAAAATTTAAATCTAAGTTGACTGTTGAAATCAAAATTAAAATTTCTGAAGCGAACCTAGCAAGATAAGGTTGGGCCGGAGCTAATAGCATAATATATTAGATAATCAATAACTATATTAATTTTTTAAATTTTAACGTTTAATTTTATTTTTTTTATAATATAAGACTTGATAATATATTTAATATTGATGTAATATTTGAGATAAACTTAAATTTTAATGAACAAAATTATACTTTCATGTTAACTGAATAGCCAATTAACATATTAAGAAAACATTATCAACTTATTAAAAATATAAATTCAAATGCAAATATTTTTATTATCACTTTTAATAATAACATATAATTAAGTTTTTAAAAATACTATTACTAGAACATTATAAGGCTAATTAGGAGATTTTTTTGCCTCCTCCCAAGGTTTTGGGATGACCTGATAAAGCCCCTCCAACTCTAGGTTCCAGTTCAGGGCTTCCTCAAAATTGATCGTCACATCATTCGCTCCCCCAATGACCAGGGCGCTTTTCCAGATTCGGTTAACCGCTCCTTGAAATTTGAGATAGTATTTTCTCTCCTCTATCTGGCCAAAAGCCGCCTGAACCTTATCCTCCAGGTTTTCATTATCTTGGAGATATTTTACCTCAATAACGAAATCATCGCCCTCTGGCCCCTTAATATGAAGGTCAAGCCGACCGCCAGCCACCGATAACTCAGGCTCAAAATATTGATCGGCCATCGTCATGGCCGCTATGAAAAGCGCGTGGTAGAAAGCCTCTTTGGCCTGATGGATTTCGTAGGGAATGTGAGAAAGAAAACTTTCAAAAGCCGCTTTAAAACCTGAGCTGTCTCGTTGAAACA
>JAISMU010000047.1 GCA_031276635.1 Deltaproteobacteria bacterium
TTAAACTTACTATTGCTTACATTTTAATATATTAATTTATTAAAATTTAATAATTATAGTTTTTATAAATTTTTTAAAAAATATTTCACAATATAATTGATAATAATTTATCTAAATAAAATGCATTATACTTTTAAATTTTTAATTAATTCTAATTTATATTCAATAAGCATAATTATCTATTGACACCGACCCGATTTTTTCTTGACAAAAAACCCTGTCTGGCGCTAAAATCTCCTCGTTCCTAAGATGAGGAAGCTGGTTTTTCAATATTAATTTCAATTTTTATAGCCGTCGCCTTGGGGCGGTTTTTATATGACAAAACTCTCTGGCCCGGTTTTTTCAATTAACCCCTAGAGGGTCGACCCAAAGCTCTTCTGACTTGGATTCTCGCGTTAAGCCCCGGCCTTTCGCCCCGCGGTCAGCCTGAGCGGGTTTGCCGACAGCGTTTTTTCCAGAGGCGCTTTCTCGCGTCGCGTTAAAGCCTCGGTTTTTTTATGGCGATGGGCCATAATGGCTATCGTCTCCTAACCTGGCGGATTTCGCGGCCACTCAATTTTTCAAGGCCCAACTTAAGGTCCCCATGGCCCAGACTGAGAAATTCCAGACTGATAATATTTGGATCCGCCTGGGGATTTTTTCGCTTCTGGCTCTGACTTGGCTTCTGACCCGCCTGCCCAGGTCCTGGGCTCTGACTTTAGGCGCCTGGGGAGGCCGCCTTTTTTTTGTCCTTTTAAGAAGGCGCCGCCGGGTAACCCTGGGTAATCTCACCAGAGCCCAACAAACCGGGGCCTTGGAGCCGAGCTTAAATATTCCCCAAACCGCGGCCAGGACGTTCGCCAAACTGGGCCGGACGGCCAGTGAGTGTTTTTATCTACTGCATCATGGCGTGGGCCATTTTCAGGGACATTGGCAAATTCCTGGTCAGGAATCGGCCTGGGAAGCCCTGGAGATTGGCCGCCGGGAAAACCGGGGCGTGATTTTCCTGACCGCCCATATTGGCAATTGGGAACTGTCAAGTCGAGTTCTGCCTCTGTATTTTAATTTCAAAATTTATATTGTGGGGCGAACCCAGGGGCCGGTGGCGGACGCGTTGTTAATCCGCATTCGGACTCGAGGTGGCCACAGCGTCATATTTAAAGACGGGGGAGCCAGGGCTATGTTGAAAATCCTGCGCTCCGGAGGCGTTCTGGGAACCTTGTTCGACCAGTCGGCCCTGGTCGGCGGCGAGGGCGTTCCCCTGAACTTCATGGGCCGGCCAGCTCTGACCACGCTGGCTCCCCTGAGGCTGGCCGCGAAAACCGGGGCTTTGGTGGTCCCGATTTTCAGCCGCCGCGCGGGGGCTGACCATTATTTCGAGATTTTTCCTTATTTGACCCCCCCCGCCCGGGCGGATCAGGACTGGGCCCTCTCTTCGACCCAGGCCCTCAACGATCTCTTGGCCGGGTTCATAAAAAAATACCCTGACCAATGGATGTGGGGCCATCGTCGCTGGAAGAGCCTTGAGGGCATCAAGGCCGATCCCCGGTATTTCTAGGCGAGCCTAGAGGAGTCGTTTATATAATGAGCGTTGAAGACAACACCTTTGAGATAACTTTTCTGCCGGATAACGTCAAAATCCAGGCTGAGGCCGGCGAGTCCATCATGGAGATCGCCAACCGCGGCCATATCCACATCAACGCCTCCTGCGGGGGCGAGGGCGTCTGCGGTCGCTGCCAGGTGGAGTTGCGCGAGGGCGAGGTGACGGCCAGCCCGGGCCTTTACCTCTCCGAGCAGGACTTCGCCCAGGGCTTACGCCTGGCCTGCCGGGCCAAGGCCAATGGCCCGGCCACTTTCTACATCCCCATCGAATCTCGGGCTGACTCCACCTCTTTCAAAAAAGCCACCAAGGCCGAGGAAAGCCTGGAAGTCGAGGCGCGGGATCCCATGGTCCGGCAGTATAACCTGGAGATGACCCCCCCGGACCAGGCTGACAACGCCCCGGACCTGGACCGGGTCTCTCAGGCTCTGGCTGGCCAGGGTCTCACCGATCTGGACGTGGAACTGGGGGCCATAAAAAAAATGCCCCAGATCCTCCGGAACGAAAATTTCCAGGTCCGGGCCTCGGTTTTTTTCGAGCCGCCCCTGGCCGATCCCCAGCGGCCCCCGTACGGTCGCCTTTTGGCCTTGAGCAAGGCCCCCCTGGACGAGACCTACTATGGCCTGAGCGTGGACGTGGGCACCACCTCGGTCTGGATCCGCCTGGTCGATCTGGCCACCAACACGGTTTTTCCGGCGGTGGGTGACCTCAACTCCCAGATCTCCTTTGGCGAGGACGTTATCAGCCGCATTGTCTACGCCAGTAAAGGCAATGGCCTCCAGAAGCTCCAGTCCCAGGTCATTGGGACCATCAATGGCCTGCTGGCCCGGCTGGAGGAGAGTTACCCCAAATTCCGGGAAAACCTCTTTTTGATCACCGCCGCCGGCAACACCACCATGAGCCACCTGCTGGTAGGGGTGGAGCCGAAGAACATCCGCCTCTCCCCCTACGTGCCGCCCATCGGCTCCTGGCCCTCCATCCGGCCCAGCTTCCTGGGCCTGGACGTGGCCAGCCACACCGTGATGAAGATCTTTCCCGCCGTCTCCAGTTACGTGGGCGGCGACATCGTCTCCGGGGTTCTGGCCTCCAAACTGCACGAGAGGCCGGAGCTGACCCTTTTTATCGACGTGGGGACCAACGGGGAAATTGTCATTGGCAATCAGGACTGGATGACCTGCGCGGCCTGCTCTGCCGGACCGGCCTTTGAGGGTGGCGGGGTCAAGTGCGGCATGCGGGCCGCCCCGGGGGCCATTGAGGAGTTCCACTACGAGCCAGAGCGAAAAAAACACCACCTGGGGGTTATCGGTCGGGGCCTCCCCATAGGCGTCTGCGGCTCAGGCCTCATCAACATTGTCGCCGAGCTCTTTAGGGGCGGGGTAATCAGTAAACAAGGCAAATACGTGGAGGGGAGCTCCCCTCTCCTTCGCGAGGGGGAAGACGGCTGGGAATACTTGTTGGCCCCGGCCCAGGAAAGCGCTGGCGGTCGGGACGTGGTCCTGACGGAGATCGACATTGAAAACCTCATCCGGGCCAAGGGCGCCATGTTTTCCGGCTACCAGACCCTGGTGGAGGCGGTGGGGCTTTCGATGGGCGATCTGGAGAGGGTCATCATCGCCGGCGGATTCGGCAGTTCCCTGAACCTGGATAACGCCATCTGCATTGGCTTGCTGCCGAACCTGCCGCTGGAGAGATTTACCTACATCGGCAACAGCTCGCTCACCGGGGCCACCCTGGCCCTGATGTCCACCAACAAATGGCTGACCGCTCAGGAAATCCGCTCCAAAATGACCAATTTTGAGCTCTCCGAGACCCCCGGCTACATGGACAAATACATGGCCACCCAGTTCCTGCCCCACACCGATGGCTCACTTTTCGGTTTGTAATCGCAAAATTCGCGCCTGGGTCAGGCTTAACCCCTGACCCAGGCTTATTTTCCCCAAAATTTAAGCGGCTCAAGAGACCTGAATCATGGAAAAGCCAGCCCCCCCTACCCTCAATAACCAAGAGCTGAGAAAACGAGCCGATTTTCTGGCCAAGGAGCTCAAAAGGCATAATCAACTCTATTTCCAGGACCAGGCCCCGGAAATCGAGGACAGCGATTTTGACCGGCTCCAGCGGGAGTATGACGAGATCCTGGCCGCCCATCCTGAATGGCGGGCGGCCAAGGACTCCCCAGACCAGACAGTGGGGGCCCCGCCAACCGACTCAGGCCTGGCGAAGGTGGTCCGCGAGGAGCCCATGCTCAGCCTGGAAAAGGCCTTGAGCGAGGAGGAAATCCAGGATTTCGCCGGACGCCTGGCCAAAAGGTTAGGCGCGGAGCCTGGCGTTTACTACACCATGCCCAAATTCGATGGGCTGGCTATTGAGCTTTACTACGTTGACCGCCGCCTGACCCTGGCCGCCACCCGTGGCGATGGCCGGGAGGGCGAGAACGTGACCCAAAATGTCTTGACCATCAAAAACATCCCAGCCAAACTGCCGAGCCAGGCCCCGACCGGAGAACTGGTGGTTCGAGGCGAGGTTTACATGGAAAAGGCTGAGTTCGCCCGCTTGAATGAGGACCGCGAGCTCAATGGCCTCAAAATCTTCGCCAACCCCAGAAACGCGGCCGCCGGGTCTTTGAAGCGGCTGGACGCCCAGGTGACCGACCAGCGCAACCTGAATTTTTTTGCCTATGGCTTAGTCAATCCTGTGGGCCGGGGTTTTCAGTCCTACGCCAGTCTCATGGCCGCCCTGGCTGACTGGGGCTGGCCCGTGGAAAACTCCTCCTACAGTGGGCCCAAGGCCAACCTGGAGGAAGTCTTGGCGGTGTTTCGAGCTTTGTCCCAAGCCCGCGAGGATCTGCCATTTGAGGTGGATGGCCTGGTCATCACCCTGGACGATCTGACTAAATGGGCCGATCTGGGGTTGACGGCCCGGGCCCCCCGTTGGGCGGTGGCGGCCAAGTTCCCGCCCCGCCTAGCTGAGACCCAGGTTCTGGCCATCAACGTGCAGGTCGGTCGCCTGGGCGCCCTGACCCCGGTGGCCACGGTGGCCCCGGTCAGAATTGGCGGGGCCACCATCAGCCAGGCCAGCCTGCATAACGAGGATTTATTGAGAACCAAGGACGTCCGGGTAGGCGACTGGGTGGTTCTAAAGAGAGCCGGGGACATCATTCCCGACATTGTCAGCGTCCTCAAGGACAAGCGGGACCCAAATCTCCAACCCTTCCAATTTCCCAGCTCCTGCCCCATCTGCGGCCATGACGCCCCCCGGCTTGAGGGCGAGGTCTCGCGCAAATGCTCCAATTTTTTCTGCCCGGCCCGAGCCTGGGCGAGACTGACCCATTTCGCCAGCAAAAACGCCCTGGACATTGAGGGTTTGGGCCCGGAGATAGCCGAGCTGCTGTTGGCCGAGGGCCTGGTCAAAATCCCCACCGACATCTTCCGCCTGAAAAAGACCCAATTGGAAAACCTCCCCCGCCTGGGCCCCAAGTCGGCCACTAACCTCATTAAGGCCATTGACCGGGCTCGAGGAGCCGAGTTGTGGCGTTTCCTTAACGCCCTCTCCATCCCCCTGGTCGGGGAGACAGTCAGCCGGGCCCTGGCCGAGCGCTTCCTGACCCTGGAAAATCTCCTGGCCGCGGTCCTTAAGGCCAAATCCCTGTGGCCAGCCCAGGGAGCCTTCGACAAAGAGGCCACCAAGAAAGCGGTCCAGGAGTTAGGCTTGCCAATGGTGGGCCCCAAGATTCTGGAAAGCCTCATCTCCTTTTTCACCAATGAGGGCCTCCAGGACACCCTGCGGGATCTGATGGATCCCACTCTAACCCAGCCGGCTTCGCCTCAAGTGGGCGCCGGCCCCCTGGCCGGGCTTAAGTTGGTTCTGACCGGAGCCCTCATCAAACCCCGCCAACTGGTCAAGGAACGGCTGCTGGCCCAGGGGGCCAAAGTCCTGTCCGCCGTCTCCAAGGAAACTCACCTGGTCTTGGCCGGTGAGGACGCCGGCCAGAAACTGGTCAAAGCCCAAGCTTTGGGTCTGACCATAATCAGCGAGGCCCAATATGACAAAATGATGGCGGAAGATTTTCTCCAGACCTTGGCCGATCTACCTTTAGCTGAAAAGTTAGATCATTTAAAAAAAGTTTTTTCATAAAATAATTTCTTATATAAAATAATTATATATTTTTTATAAAAAAACTTTAAAAGTAACATTTTTAAGAGCCGGGAGCGGAAAAAAAATCAAAAATTTTTTTTCGCTCCCGGCTTCCCGCTAGGCTCGTTTTGGCCGAGATCGAGCCAAAATTACCCCTCTACCAGTCTCCCGCCAAAAAAAATTTTCCCTATTTCTTCTGGATATATTTTTACTAACTATTGGAAATCTTTTATTTTTTTGAGCTTAGTCCACCCGCTCAGCCCCGGCCAGCCTCAGGTCGCCCCCCTAGCCAGAAAAAATTTGTAAAAAACTGTTGACAGGGCCTCTGGATCTCTCTAAAATGATTTTGATTCTCAATTCCGAAACCGAAAAATCGGAAAACCGAGACTTCTTTCCCAGGTCAGAGCTTATCCAGGAGGACAGGGCTCATGGAAACAATCATTGTGGCCTTGATTCTTTTGGGCGCGGCCGCTCTCACGGCTTATCGGATATTTGTCAAGCCCTCTTGCGGTTGCGGCTGCGGGGGCAAGAAAAAAAAGGCTCGCCCTTTGAGCGAGGATCTTGACCTGCCCGATGTTGACCTGGCCATGGAGGGCTGCGATTGTTGCCGTCCGCCCAAACCTGACTCTGACCCGGTAAAATAACTTTTCCTTTTTCGAGGTTCTCATTATGTCCGCCATACTCCAAAACACGACTCTCCGGCGCCTGAAAAAAGGCCAAGTGGCCACCATCTCCGGCATCACGGCCGATGGCGAGATGGGTCGCCGCATCCGGGACATGGGCTTGATCCCAGGAATCAAGATTCAGTGTGTCGGTCGCGCGCCCCTGGAGGACCCGGTGGCTCTGCGGCTCATGGGCTTCACGCTCACCCTCAGGAACCGGGAAGCTGATTTCGTCAAAGTCACGGCCTGAGCGTTTTTTTACCCGCCAAAAACTTTGGTTTTTTGGGTAATTCCGTGATTGTCTTCAGGCTTTTTTTGACCAGAAATTAGGTTTTGTTTGGTGGAGGCTCTTTGTGGGGTAGGGCCAGCCTTAGGGTGGTTTCTACCCCATTTTGCTTACATTGATTATTGATAAATCATTTTAAATTTAACCAATATTACATGCTAATTTATTACATTATTTAAAACGATTAACCTTTTTGTAGTCTCGTAAAAAACCTGGCCATCTTAGCCTAAAGCTTTTTGCCGGGCCAAGCTTGGGGTCTTCGCGCCCATCTTGTCCCCTGGCTAGGCCAAGGTTGAGGTTGGCGACCGAAAAACTTGAGTTAGAGGCCTTTTCCTCTTTCATATTGATTGATTTTTAAGGAAATATCGCCATGACTGATGAAATCACCAGCCAGAGATCCCCCAGTGACCCGGCCAAGGGCTTCATAGCCATCGCTGGCAATCCCAACTCCGGCAAAACCACGGCCTTTAACCGGTACACCGGAGCCCGCCAGCACGTGGGCAACTACCCGGGCATCACGGTGGAGAAAAAGGAAGGCTTGGCCCATCTTCCCAATGGGACGGCTGTCACTTTGGTGGATTTGCCCGGCACTTACTCGCTGACCGCCTACTCCCTAGAGGAAGTGGTGGCCCGACGGGTTCTGGCCGAGGATCGCCCTGGGGCGGTCATTGATGTCATCAACACCCCTGTTCTGGAGCGCAACCTCTATCTCTCCGTCCAGATGCTGGAAATGGGCATTCCCCTGGTGTTGAGCCTGAACATGATGGACGAGGCCCGAGAGCGCGGCGTGGTTATTAACGCCGCCCGCCTGGAGGAATTGACTGGCCTCAAGTGTATCCCCACCATCGCCCGTCGAGGCGATGGCTTGGACGAAGCCCTGGCCGAGGCGGTCAAGCTCTCCGAGACGACCCAGGGGCGGGTCGAGCCGCTGGTCATTTCCTATGGCCCGGACCTGGACGCGGTCCTGCCGGAGATGATCCAATTGGTGGAGAAGGCCAACCTCTTGACCGAACAGTACCCGGCCCGCTGGGTGGCCATGAAGTTCCTGGAAAAAGACAAGGAAATCCTGGCCCGAGCCCGTCATATTAACAATGAGACCTGCGAAAAGCTCATGGCCATTGTCAGCAAGGTCGAGGCTCACCTCAAATCCACCCTTAACACCTACCCCGAGGCGGTCATCGCTGACTACCGCTACGGCTGGATCAGCTCCATCATTAAGGATGGCGTTCTGACCGGGGCGAGCGAGTCGTTTGAGAGAATCGCCTTCTCCGACAAGCTCGACCAGGTTCTGACCAATCGGCTGGCTGGCCCGCTGATCCTTCTGGTGGTTTTATACGTCATGTATTTCTTCACCATCCAGGTAGGGCAATACCCCAATGACTGGCTCTCGGCGGGCTTTGACTGGCTAGCGAATTTTGTGGGCTCCCATATGGATCACGGGCCCCTGAAATCCCTGATCACCGCCGGCGTCATCTCCGGGGTGGGCGGGGTTCTGGGCTTTGTGCCTTTGATTATGATCATGTTTTTCATGATCACCTTTTTGGAGGACTCAGGTTACATGGCCCGGGTGGCCTACATCATGGACCGACTCTTCCGGTTCTTCGGCTTGCACGGGGCCTCCATCATGCCCTTCATCATCGGGGGGGGCATCGCTGGCGGTTGCGCCGTCCCCGGGGTCATGGGAGCCCGAACGCTCCGCTCGCCCAAAGAAAGGCTGGCCACCATTCTCACGGTCCCGTTCATGACCTGCGGGGCCAAAATCCCGGTCTTTCTCCTTTTTGTCGGGATCTTTTTTGAGAAAAATCAGGCCACCGTCATGTTCCTTCTGACTCTAGCCGGTTGGGCCGCCGCCCTGCTGGTGGCCTTCGCCCTGCGCAAAACCGTCATCCGGGGCGAGCCGACCCCGTTCGTCATGGAGCTGCCGCCCTACCGTTTACCCACCCTGGCCGGCATGTGCATTCACACCTGGGAGCGGACCTGGCAGTACATTAAAAAGGCCGGAACCATCATTCTAGGGATCTCCATTCTCATCTGGGCGGCCATGACTTTCCCGGATCTGCCGGCTGAGGAGCTGGCCGTCTATGACCAGCAAAGAGCCCAGATCGTCGCCGCCAACCAGGGCCAATCCGAGGAAGAGCTGGCCAGCCTGGTGGCTCAGGTTGACAATGAAGAGTCAGCGGAAAAGCTCCGCCATTCCATCGCCGGCCGCCTGGGCATCGCCATGGAGTCCATCACCAAGCCAGCCGGATTTGACTGGCGCACCAACATCGCCCTGCTGGGCGGAATAGCGGCCAAAGAGGTGGTCATCTCCACCCTGGGCACAGCCTACTCCCTGGGAAGCTCCGAAGATGAGGAAGAGGAGGCCCACTCGCTGGCTGACCGCATCAGAAAAGACTCCACCTGGAAATTGTCCAACGCCATGGCTCTTTTGTTCTTCACCCTCCTGTACTCGCCCTGCTTCGTGACTCTAGCCATGATCAAGCAGGAAACCGGCAAATGGCGCTGGCTGTTTTTCAGCCTTTTCTTTAACCTAGCCCTGGCCTATGTGGTGGCTGTGCTGACCAACCAACTACTACAGACTGTTTAACCCCAAACTCTGGCCCGGGCAAACCGTCTCTAAAAAGGTTGACGCGCCAGCGAGCTAAATATTGGGCCCTGGGAAGAATAATTCCCCCAAAAAAAAGACCCCGGTTCGCCGGGGTCTTTTTTTTCGCGCCTTCCAAAGGCCAGAGACATTTTTCTCGGCTAGCCAGCCAAGAGTCGCGACCGGAGAAAAAACTCGCAAACGCTATTTTCCCTCCGCCCAACTCGCGGCCAGCCGACGCAGGCCTTCCTCAAAGCTGACGGTGGGCTGGTAGCCCAAGAGATTTTTGGCCCGCTCCAGATTGTACCAGTGAGAGGAGGTCAGCTGCCGGGCTGTGAAGAGGGTCAAAGGCGGTTCCTGGTTGGCCTGACGCAAGGCCCAGATCTTCTCCAAAAGCCAGCCCAGCCCGCGGCCCAACCTTTTGTTGACGCGCGGTTGGACCGGACCTAGGCCAGCGGTCTGGATGAGTCGGTTTATCAACTCCGTCAGCTCCATGGGTTGGCCTTGGCTAATAAAAAATGGCATGCCCCCAACCGGCTCCCCGGCGACCAGTTTTTCCAGGGCCAGGATATGGGCCTCGGCGGCGTTATCAATATAAGTGGCGTCCACCAGATATGGCCCTCCGGTGAAAAGAAACAGGCGACCCCGCCTGGCCCGGTCAATCAACCGCGGCAACAGATGGGGATCCCCTGGCCCCCAGATGAGATGGGGCCTTAAAGCCACGGTTTTGAACGCGGGTTGATTGGCCCTTAAAACCAGCCTCTCAGCCAGCATTTTGCTATAGGCGTAGGGTTGGGCCGTGTCAGCCATGTACGGGGCGGCCTCGGTGACTCCCCGCAGGTCCCCACCCCCGTGGATGACGCTGGGGGAGCTGGTGTAAATGAAATAGCTGGCTTTCTGCTGCCGGGCCGACTCCAGAACCCGGGCCGCCCCCATGACGTTGGTCTCCAGGTACTCGGCCAAGGGCCCCCAGACCCCGGTTTTGGCGGCGCAGTGAAAAACCGCGTCCACCGCGTCCGTGGCCCGCTCCAGCGAGGAGAAGTCGGCCAGATCCCCCTGATAGATCTCCGCCCCCAGGGCGGCCAAGGGCGGGACGTCCCGACGGGCCAAAACCCGGACTCGATAGCCTTTTTCCAGGAGCAGGGTGGCGATCCGACCGCCTAAAAAACCACTCGCCCCGGTCACCAACGCCAGCATATCGCCTCCTTTGCCCCTCGCCGGTCTAAGCCGGGGTGACCGGGCTCGACTCGGTCGCGCCCAGGTTCCATTGGCCCACCAAGACTCCCCGGCTATCCAGCCGCAGCAGCCGGAAATTATTTTCCTTGGCCAGGGCTTCCAAATCAAAAATATGAATAGCTTGGGACTGAAACTCCATCTGGCCCTCAGGATCCAGGGTCTGAAGAAAAGTCTGGGCTTCATCCTTTAAAAGAAAAAAAGGAGTGTAATCGCCGAATTTATCCTCCAGAATCAAGATCTTATCGCGATGTTTAGTTATGGGCGCGGTCAAAACCCAGAGCCAGACACTGGCTCGCGGATCCGCGACTGTCTCAGCCGCGGGGCCGTTTTCCTCAGACATAGGTCGAACCTCAAGCTTGAAGCGTGATAGAAGAGCGAAAAAAAACAGGTCTTCTGGGCCAACGAGAGCCAAGCGCCACACGTGGCCCCCGTCGCCCGGCCAGTTGGGGCCGCTAAGCCCACCCCGCCACCGGCATTATAGCAAAAAATTAACGCCGCAAGGGAGCCCGGTGGGCGGGAATATCGCGATTATAAATTCAGCCTGACCCTTTGAAAGTCTTAACCAGAAGAACTATCATCTTATGATTGGTAAGATTTTTATTAAAATAATTTATTTTAATCAACAGATATTTAAATTAAAGTCAATAAGCCACCGGCTAAAGCAGTGGTCTATATATTAAAAATCCTAAAAAAATATTTTTTATCATCTTACACCGTCATAAACATAATATAAAAGAGATAAATAATTTGCTATACTAACATATACATATTTAATTTCAATAAGAGCGTTGATATAAGCTTAATACTATTATTTAATATAAAATATTACTTGTTAAAGTAATTATATTTTTAGTTAAATTTTTAAAAAAACTCTAAAGCATGCCAGTTAAAGCTGGTGGTTGCAGTCTACAAATTCTAAGACAATAAATCTAGTAATTTTCTAAAAATTTAAAGGCTCCATTTTTTGAATTTATTTTTGCCGTGAACAAAATTAGAATTGGTGGTTAATTGCGATGTTGCCAAAACCGCGCGAATGTGGCATAATACATTAGCGACAATTGAGTTATATTTTTTTTATTTTCTTCTTAAATCAGCTCTCGTCAGGCCTCCGCTGGCGACCAGGCCCTGATAATTTTTTAGCCACCACCTTGCCAGCCTTTGAGGCGATTATTTTTACCCAACATGGCCAGTCGCGTCAAATTATTGCCGGAACACCTCATCAACCAAATCGCCGCCGGCGAGGTGGTGGAAAGGCCGGCCTCCATTCTCAAGGAGCTGCTGGATAACAGCCTGGACGCCGGGGCCACCCGGCTGGAGGTGGATCTGGAGGCGGGGGGCAAAAAACTCATCCGGGTAACTGACAATGGCTGCGGCCTGAACAAAGAGGAGTTGTTTATTTGCCTGGAGCGGCACGCCACCAGCAAACTAGGCCCGGATAGCGACCTTTTGAGCATCGCCACCCTGGGATTCCGCGGCGAGGCCCTGCCGTCCATTGGCTCCGTGGCCCGCCTGGCCATCACCAGCTCCCCGGCCCCGAACGGCCCGGGGCACCGAATACGCCTGGAGGGGGGGCGTCTGTTAGGCCTGGACCCGGCCCCGGCCAATCAAGGGACAGTGGTGGAGGTCCGGGATCTCTTTTATAACGTGCCAGCTCGACGCAAATTCCTCAAAAGCGAGGCCACGGAAAAGGCTCATCTGCTGGACGTGGCCCAGCGTTACGCCCTGGCCCGCGACGACCTCCGCCTGGTGGTCCGGGACAGTGGCCGGGTCATTCTCAGCGTGGACCCCCAGCAGGACTTAAAAGCCCGAGCGGCTCAGATCCTGGGCCCGGAAATCGCCTTGAGCCTGCGCCCCATGAGCCTGGAGTCCGCTGATTTAAACCTCAGTGGCTGGCTCTGCGGCCCCGAGGCCACTAGCCGTTCCAGCTCTGGTCTTTTTATTTATGTCCTGGGCCGCCCGGTCCGGGACCGCCTCCTGACCAAGGCCGTGACCCAGGGTTATGGCCGCGCCCTGCCGCCAGGGCGCTGGCCAGCCGGCCTCGTCAACATTAACCTGGACCCCCGCCGGGTGGACGTCAACGTTCACCCGGCCAAGACCGAGGTGCGCTTTCGGGAGCCAGGGATCATCTTTCAAACCCTGTGCGAGTTGGTGGCCCAGGTGGTTCAGGCCCCACCCGCCGCCAGCCCAACGCCCGGCCCGACCCCCAGCTTGAGCCAGCCCCCGCGCCAGCTCCCCAACGCGGAACCGACCCTGAACCTCAACTCGGCCAGACCCGAGTACAACGTTCCTGACCCCAGCAAACCGCTGACTAGGGGCTCGCCCAGACCGGTTAACCGCGCTGGCCAAGGCTTCAGGCCCAACCCCACCGGCTCCGCTTGGACCGGCCAGAGCCGGCCCACCCAGGCTCTGACCCCAGAGCTCCCCTCACCCCCGGCCGAACCTCCCTGGTTGGCTGAGGGTCAGGATCTTTTTGAGGCCGGCCCCTCAGCCAGCCAACCTACCCTCCACCCAGGCGAAAACCCAACCGAGCCAACGCCGACTCCCGGCTTGGAGCCTGCGGGCTTTCAGGTTCTGGCCCAGCTGGGCCAGAGCTACATCCTGGCCCAGAGCCCGGAGGGGCTCTTAATCGTTGACCAGCACGCGGCCCACGAAAGAATTGTCTTTAACCGCCTCAAGCGAACCCTGGCCCAGACCGGCCTGCCTAGTCAGAGAGCCCTGTTCGCGGAGACCCTGGATCTGACCGCTCACCAGATCCTGGCCCTCAACACTCTCCAAGCGGGCTTAAATCACCTGGGCTTTGAGCTGGAGCCATTTGGGGGCCCAACCTATGTTCTCAAAGGATTTCCGCAAGGCTTGGAGCCGAGTTTAGCTAAGGAAGCCCTCGTGGAAATGCTGGCTAAGGCCCAAAATCGCTTGAAAAACCTGGAAGGCGCGGGATTAATGGCTGTTTTGGGAGAAATGACTGACACCTGGCTGGATAGCCTGGCCTGTCGGGCGGCGGTTAAAGCGGGGGAAAAATTGAGCCGGACCGAGATGGAAGCTCTACTGCGGGATATTCAAGAGGCCGAGGCCGGAGGGTTCTGCCCGCACGGTCGCCCGGCTCTGACCGTGATTACTTTTAAAGAGCTGGAAACCCGATTCGGCCGCCGGTAGGGCTCGCTAGGTGTAAAATCCGGCAATAGTTGACACCGTTCCATTATTTTCTAGCCGCGTTCCGGAAATTCCAATGTGACTTTTGCAATAATAACAAGATTTTCAACACCACAAGATATTGGGCCTCTTTTTTTAATTGTTAAATTTTTAATATATTTAATATAATAGTTAATATTTAATTTAACCAACTATTCAATTATTATGCTGCCTAGGCCCTGTTTCGACCTGCCCTTAGGCGGAGCCCCCGACCACTTATTATTGGCCCAATTGTGGTCTCTCCAAAATGGAAGGTGGCGCGGCGAAAATACGGAACAGGGGCCAGCATGACTGGAATTTACCCGCCTGGCTTTTGACTCGGTCAGAGAAAGGCCTGGTCTTTTGACCAGGCCCAATTTTTCAGTTGAGCCAGCGCGAGACCTTTTTCTCCCTTGGCTCCAGGCTGGAGCCCAGCTCCTTTAACCTCTCCACCAACTCCCCCAAGCCAGTCTTGGTCCCATAGGAAATATCTTCCACCTCGGTCAGGATGTAATTGAGCAGATCCATGGCCTCTTCCATGGCCACCCCGATCCGCCGCCGCTGCTCTTCAAGGCGCCGACAGAAATTATGCCGGGCCGCGGCCAGATAGCCCAGAACCTGACGGGCCACCTTAGCCTGAGGAATAGTCCGTAAAGAAAGGCTAGGGCCGTCAAAATCATTGTCGCTGGCCAACCGGGCCACAATCTGGGCGTGCCCGGAAAACTCCTCATCCAAGCTCTCCAGTAACCCTGGCTCCCGGTTCCCGGCCTCCACCGCCCGATCGGCCAGAGAGTACATCCGGTCCAGGGTCTGATCCAACTCTCCGAAGGTTTCCGAGGCTTCCCGACAATCGTTGATGACCTCGGGCATATTGCCCATTTCCTCGGACAGGATCTCAATGGTCTCGGCCACGTCCAGAGGCTCTGAGGACAGGGGTATCTGGGCGAGCTCATCGGCCAGAATTTTGGCCACCAGCTCGAAGTGATAAAGATCCGAGAACTCGCTGAATTCAGATAAATGGCTCATCAGTTTCCTCCAGTCTGGTCAGTCAGGCCAACCCGGCCCGCCTGAAGGGACATGCAATTTCCCGGCCAAAATTTTTTGCCCCTCAGACCGCCAAAGCCCAGAAATAGAGGAAAAAATCTCCCTCCACCTGGACCGATTATTAATTTGATTTAATTACATTTTTACTATATATTTTTAAAATATTATATAATTAACAAATATTTAAAAAATTATTTTTACAAATTATACTAAAATAAATTTCATAAACCTTTTGGCGTCTATTTATAGACTAAGAATTCTATATTATAAATTTTAGCTATGATTTTATGTTTAACTTATGATATTAGCTGCTCTAAAATTATACTAGTTGAAAAACATAATTTTCAAAATAGTTATTTTACTATATGTAGAACAATTATAAATAAAAATTGAATTTTTATTGTTATTTTGAAGTTTAGAGAACTGTTGGATCCAGCCAAGATTTTACTCGGCGTGATGGGCAAGATGGCCCTCCAGGGTGTCATTGCCCGCGCCCCCGTCCAGGACATCGTTGCCAGCGTTGCCATAGAGCTTGTCATTGCCATCGCCGCCGAAGAGCCAGTCGTTCAGGGAGCCGCCATATAAAGTGTCGTTCCCGCCCTCGCCGTACAGGGAGCCGTCCAAGGCATCCTTAATATACATGGAGTCAGCGTCATCCGTTCCATGGAGGCCATGGTCCCTGAGGATCTCGGCGTAGGTCAGGACCGTCCCATCTGCGAACTCTATGGCCTGAACTTGATCCTGACCGCTGTTTAGCGTATCAGCCCCGTAGATGACGGTCAGCGTCTCGCCGGTCTCCTTGACTCTGACTGTCAGGTTCTGGAAGTATTTGTAATATGGAGCTCCAACGTAAGAAAGCGAGACGCCAAAAACCACGTTGTCCTGGTTAAGGCCAACCAGGCGGATGATATCGTAACGCCCCTCGGTGGAGTCAAAGGCGTTAATGGTGTCATCGCCGTATCCCGCGCCAAAGACATAGATGTCGTCTCCAGCCCCGCCCTCCAGGGTGTCGTTGCCCGCTCCCCCGTCCAGGACATCGTTACCGGCGTTGCCATAGAGGGTGTCGTTGCCATCGCCGCCGAAGAGTCTATCGCTAAAGGAGCTACCTTGAAAAGAATCCTCCCCATCTTCACCGAATAGAATTATGGAATTATTGTTGTCTAAAAAATTAAAAGAATCATTATTTGCAGTTTCAACAATAGAATTTGGAAGTGATGTTAAAATAAAATAGGCGAAAGGACTGGATTGAACAAAATCAGATAAAAAACTAGTTATAGAATCAGCGCAAAATTGGATTTTTTCATTATATAGAGGAATTAGAGATAAAAAATGTTGTAATTTTTCTGTTTCCAATTCATTATCAGAAAAATATAAGTTCTCTAATTGTTCTATAAATTGAGGTAAGACAAGTTGGGCAGGCAATCCTAAATCTAATGCTATAGAAGTGAACACTAACTCATTATAAAGATCTTCATAATAAATATTTAATGCAAAATATGAATAAACTTTATTTTCCCAATCATCAAAAACTATTTGTAGTTGTTTAGCGTCTTTTTGATGTGGATTATCTTGATAGATCATACCACAAGACAGCGATAAAAAAGTTTGACCCCAGAATTTCTCCATCGCGTATAATTTACGCGCGTCTTCAATATAAGGACCTCGACTTGTGGGATCTAAATCAGTGACACCAGTCCATGCGTAAATTATATCCCAGACCAAACTTTTTGAGGTTTGTGGATCATAATTAGAAAATTGATTAACTAAAGAGACTAATATACCTTCGTTATCAACGGACATTGCTTGGTGAAGACTAAGGACATCTCCCATTCCCTTAAAATCGATTAAATTAGCGACACTATCTAAAATAGATATTTCCTTAGTATAAACAGAATCTCCAGGATCACTCAAAAACCATACATCTGTGATTCCACCTGTAGAACCATCATTACGGATAAAAAAAAATTTTTGAAGATGTTTGTTACCATTATTATCAACATAATCACTAGAATTATAATTTAAATTAATCCCAACAATTCCAACTTCCGGCAGGGTTAAAAGCTCATCTGGGTCGGTCAACCCATTAATGTTTTTGTCTTGCCAAAGCAATAATTCATTCCAAATTTGGTCATTAAAATCTATAAAACCATCAGAATTAAAATCTAAATTAGAAAGTGCCTCAAATCCATTAATAGCCTTTTGTCCACTTGAAAGAATTGTATTATCACCAAATAATTCAGATCCATTATCAATTAACCCATTAAAATTAATATCTCTAACTAAAAAGGCATCATTAGGGTTAATCCATACAATTTTTTCTGCAAATAGGTTATTATTATGGTCAAAATAAACTCCATCATTAAGATGAATAGTTTGTATACCACCACCATTTAAATCAAAAACTAAAGGACTTGGTAGTGATAATGGAATTAGTGTTAACGGTGGGACTTCATTGATAGAATTAAAAGCATAATCTATAAATTTATTGCATAATTCAGATATTATATAACCTCCTGCAGCCGCAACTAAGCCAGCTATCATTATTGGAGCTCCAGCAAGAGCTCCTACTATAACCCCACTAATAAATACACCGGTTATAGCTCCAACTCCTCTGCTTGTTATTGCTTGAAGAAGCGATTCACCAGATAAATAGTCATAAAAAATACTAATTGGAGTTGTAAGTACACTTAATGAAATAGAACCAGCAGATTTAGCTAGTTTACAACTGTATTTAAGCTACGTAAACTAGCTTCACCAGTTGAAACTATAGAACCAGTTAAAACTACCGCTCCATCAGTTATTTGTGAAGCCAATTTTAGATTGTTAACTCTAATAGAGTTCGCCAAAGCCATGTCTTCAGGCGAGACTTCCGTAGGTGCCGTGTCTTCAGGCGTAATTATTATTTCATCTAATTCTATAACAAAATCAGAAAAATAAGACCCGTAGAATTCAGCAACAGACTTAGAAATAGGAATTTTAATCAAAAAATCTACTTCTTTTTCAGAATTATAAAATAAATCATATACTATTTTATCAGACATAATTAAAAATCAATATAAATTAAATTCTAACATCAAGAAATTTCAACAAATCAACTATTGGAATATTAACTTGACGCCAATATACGCTATAAAAAATTTTCGAACTATAAACAATATCAATATTATGAGGATATACATTAAATATTAAATTTTTATCTAATAACATATGATATTTTAAACAATAAAAAGTAAATTTATTTATTTTAACGCATTGAATAACTCTAAAATTAGTTATAATCAAATATTTTTTTTTAAATCCTTCAATAAAAATAGGCTTATATAAAAATACAATAAATTCATTATTCAATAAAAAATCAAACTTAAACTCTATAGATATTATTTTAATATCTATATTATCTATTTTATATTTTAAATATTTATATAGAAGAAAAAAACTAGTTTTTTGTATATTATTTTTTCCTATATTTAGTATAATATATTCAGGTAAGTCTTTAATTACATTATAAAAATCATAGATATTATAGCAATCATTTTGATAATTTATTAGATTTAAAGATAAAATTTATTAATAAAATTTTCAGAAAATAAATAGCATTTAGATCTTGCTTTAAATAATATATCCAACCATTTATGAAAAATATAAACATTTTTATAGTATGAAAAATATAAAATTTGATCATATTTCTTATTATTTATAAAAATAAATAAATTGCAGCTTATAGATAAAAAATTAAGAAAAAAATAACCAATTGCATCTAAATTATTATATAATGTTATATTATCTAATGAAAAACTTTTACTCCATATAGGAAATAAAAATAAAATTTTTTTGCATACATATATTTTTTTACTAGTTAATATTATGTAATTAGATAAAATTAAATCATGAAAAAACGTTAAAAATAAAAAAAATGATATATAATAAAAAAAATTTTTTCCTAAAAAATTATTAACAAAAAGAAATACAAAAAAAAATGTTCCTAAAAATAAAAAAAAATGAACCTTATTTCCGATATCTCTAATAATTCCTCTTTGGCCAAAACATCCAAGTTTAAATTTTGTACAAATAAATTCATTATGAAATTTAAATAGTGCCTTAATATTTAATAAATCTATCTTATTCCTTTTAACAAGTTCTACATAAATATATATTCTGTTTAAATCATTTAACTTTGTTTTATTCCATAAATCTATTAACGAATTATCATCATAAAAACTATAATCTCTGTTCATAATAATTATTTTCTACCTTTAAAAAGAAATTGTTTTTTTTACTAGCAAGAAAAAATAAAAAAGACACAGTAAAAATATAATCTATTTATCTTTTACAATATTAAGATATTTGACTTTACGATAAAAAATAATATATTATTTTATTATAAATAATTCAAACTTAACTTTCTCTAAAACTGTCATGTTATAAATTTCGAAACAGTTCTGACGCCTTCGCAAAAACCCTGATTTCAATATATTAACAAGTGTAATTCATGAAAGAATGACTTTATGCGAGGGCATCAGTTCTCTCTCTTTTAATGGAACAAAAAAATAGTTTTATAAGCCCTTAACAGAAAATAACCGGCGATCCTCAGCCTCGCGGCCCAACTTTAAAAAGATCTAAAATGTTTTAAAATTTTATTCCCACCGCCAAGAAAAGTCAACTTAGGAGAGCTAGAAAATGACCGAGGACAAGTCACCAACTAACCTTAATTCCGCTTCCAATTTAGCAGGGCAAGCCGATGCTGCTGATCAGCAATCCGAACAATCCAATTTAATCTATAATAGTGCTAATTTATCGCGTGCTAATTATATTTTACATCAATTTTATGAAATTCTTCAATTTGAAACATCCAAATTAGATCAAAATTTTAATATAGATAAAATAGAATCCCTTTTAGGGAATGTTAAATTGCAATTAAATGTTGTAGTTAATGATATTTTACATGATTCTCTTTCGCAAATTGACGAAAAAAGTTTAATTAGCAAAAAAAAATTGAGTTAAAAGATCAAAACATAATATTAAGGACTAATGCTAAAAGCACTAAAGTTATTTTATCATTACACAGCCCTATTAATATTAATAGATATATTTTACGTCCTAAAACAGACACTGATAAAAATAAATTGCTTGAAATTTATAAAAAATACTCATTAATTCCTGTTGATGAAGCATTAAGGATTGATTCCTTACCGTTTAAAATTACAGTTAATATGATGCTTGAGATTGCTTATTGGGCACAAAATCAATTTTCATACGAAGAAACTGAAAAAATAATTTATAAAATTTATAATGCTATAGTTAATGATGATTTAATACGTAAAGTTACAGATCATATTGGCTCAATAGTTTTTAATAATGATACTAAATATGCCAATCAATATTTTTCTTTATTACATAATGGTAATTTAATATATCCAGAAAATAAGAAAAATGGTGTATTATATATCGAAATAGATGGTGCGGCTATCAATACAAGGATTGAAAATAACAATTCAACTTGGAAAGAAAATAAACTTTGTGTTGTATTTAATTCTGATAATATACGATATTGGCATAATAAAATAGATAATGAATTAAATCATAAAATTTATAAGCGTGAATATACATCTTTTATAGGTTCTGCAGATATATTTAAGAAATATGTTTTTTATTGTGCGTTAAGGAATGGCTTGGGTAAATTTGAAAAAATAGTTTTGATCAGTGATGGTGCCCCATGGATAAGAAACTTAAAAGAGGAATTATTTCCAGAGGCACAACAAATACTTGATTTTTTTCATTTATATGAAAATTTATTCAGTTTTGCTAAATTTTATTTTAAGAAGAATGAAAAAAAATATATTCCCTGGGTTGAAAAATATAAAGATTTGTTAAAAACTGGTTATCACCTTAAAGTAATTGATCATTTTAGTAAATTTTCACAAAATACTTTAGATAGTGCTCCTGTTAATATATACAAATATCTTCTTAATAATATAAATAATATTGATTACAAGTCATATGTTGCAAAAAATTATTTTATTGGCAGCGGAGCTATTGAAAGTGGAAATAAAATTGTTCTCCAAAAACGTCTAAAAGGCCCAGGCATGAGATGGAACATTGAGACTGCCCAAACATTACTAACTTTAAAAGCTAAAGTTGAGAGCGACCTTTGGGTAGAAGATGTTTGTTGTCAAACCAGTCAGAAGACATTATGGGCTGCCTGAGCTGTAGAATATCTCATAAATAATTCTTATTTAATATTAAAATAACTGAAAGTTGTTTTTTTTACGTTAATACTAATTTTGAAGCTGGAAAAAATTTTTGGAGCATAAAAAAAATACATAGAAAAAAATCTACACCCCAACTTTTATGGGCAAATTTTTTATTGACGTAAGAATAAAAACCAGTATAATACCGAATTCGGTTATGGTTTTTTTACCCCCCAGGGGGCTTTCAGGGAGTCAAAATGCCGAGTTTAGCTGTCAAACACAATACCATTGACGAAAAATGCCAAGGTTGCGACCGGGTTAAAGATATGGCTGGCGCGGCCTGCTGCGCCGCTTACCCTGTTCCCTCGGCCCATTGGCGCCTGGGCAACTGCAACTTGGCCACCCATATCAAGGTTGAGACCAAATCCGAGGCCTCCAAGGTCAGGGTCGGCCAGCAGAAGCAGAAAAAGAAATAACCCTGGCTTTAACGTCTTACTAGCCGGCGGCGGCTTTGAGGTTGGACCCAAATTTCGGGCTGGAAATGCGCGGGGGCGAAAAAAAACGCTGACCAGCCATTTTCCGGCCTTTAAGGCTTGGTTCCAAGCTCTGGCGGATTTTCCCTAGCCCTCTCGTCTTGAGGCCGCAACCTGAGCCATCCAGCCGCCGTCTTGGGCAAAATTTTTTCTTTCGCCGCTTTTCGCGCTCCCCCTCCCTTCTATTTTCAGCCCAGCCGCTTTTCCTCCCCAGCGACAAAATTAAATTCCCGGCCAGACGCTGCCGCTCAAGCTCTTGGCCAGCTCGCCAACCCGCGCGGGCCAGCCAACCCCTACCCGGCCCTTCGCCCAATCCTCAGCCAAAATCCACTTCGATGAAACAAACCAATTTCTTTAAATTAGCGGCGGCCGCGCCCGGCCGCAGAGGCGCTCAGAAACGAATCAGTCCCTCAGCCATCTTGACGCAAACTCGCCAAAAATCGGCCTTCTGGCTCTTCTGGGTCAGCGGCTCAGACTTATTTCGCCCAGGGCAATCTCACGTTTTTCAACCAAAAATTCCTCGCCCAAATGGTCAATCGAAGAGCCTCATTTAAACCGACCCGGTCGGCTGAGGCTCCTCCTCGCCCACCGCGGCCGCCGGGGTGGGCTCTGGCGGGTCGAACTTGAGCCAGCCAAAAACGAAACAGGCCAAAGCCAGGCTCAGGGCCCCAACCTGATTGCTCCCCACAAAAGCCAGCCCCAAAGGGTCGTAGTGGCCCATAGCCCCCAAGGCGGCCAAAAGGCTCAACCCCAGGTTGATGGTCAGGGTGAACCCTAGAGCGATGGCCACCGCCCTGGGCCAGCCGAGCGGCAGGAACTGAGCCCGGAAAGTCAGGGCCGTCAAAAAAATCGACTGGACTATCAGATAAAGCGCGGTTCCATAAAGCCCCAGCCAGACCACCAGATAAGTCGGGGCGTTGGTCGGGATGGGGCCCGGTCGAAAGAGATCTAGCCGATCCCAGTATTCCAGGCCCAGCCCCCAAGGCCCTGAGGAGGCGATGGCCGCCTGATTGAGCCACGTCTCATAGGCGGTGTCTAACTGATCAACCTGGGGATCCGGCCAGGGAAAATCCAGCCCTTGATAAAAGGCCAGGCTCTTGACCCAGGGCTCCAGGACGATGAAGCCCACCGCCAGTCCCAAAAGCCCAGCCCGGACCGAAACCCGCCCGACCAGAGCCAGGGCCAAGACCAGATAAATGACCATCTGCGAACGGGCGGCGAAAATGTCTTTGCTGAACAGCAGAAGGAACTGATGGGCCAGCAAGGCCAGCAGGCCTAAAAGAAGAAACCGCCCGGTTAAGGGCTCGTTGGCCAATTGAATGGCCAGGGCGATGGAGATCGCGGTGACGCTCCACCAGGTGGGGTTCATAAGCTCCAGATAGGGGGCTTGAGTTGGGCCGAAAAGCCCAAAACCAATGGCCAGGCGGAAACCATCAAATAAAAGAGGCAGAATCAAAAACAAGGGAAAAATATTCCCAACCTCCTCAGCCGGGGCTTTCAGCAAACTCGTCAACCAGCCTGGGGCCGCTTCATTTCTCGCCCAAATCAGCCGGGCCAACTGGAGAGCCAGAATAATCTCCACCAGGCTCCAGATCTTGCGAACCAAAGGCGAGCCGGGAACTAAAAAATCGAAAAACAGCCCTGGAACCAAGACCGCCAACCCTATCATTGAATAGATTATTTTCCCTGAAAGCTTCACACGCTCCTCGATCTCGCGGCCAGGCCGGTAAAAAATTTCAACTATCTTGTCATGCGTCAAAATCTTATAATTTACGTCTGATTGAATGAGTGTTGGGCTGGGTTCTGAAGATTGGGCTTTAATCAGGGTTTTTAGACACCAATAAATATAATAATATATAGTAGATAAATTATTGGTAAATTAAATATTTAAAAATAAAATTTTTTTATTGTTGATATATTACTATTCCTTTTTTTAACACTTCTTCATTAAAAATAAGATAATCATCTTTCGTATCTAACAAAATAGGCTCAATAAGTATATTTATTGGCCTTCTTAACCGCCATAACAACGAAGACACTTCCAGAAGGTCCCCTTTAAATCCATTGAATACCACGGCGATATCAATATCGCTGTCTTCTCGAGGCGAACCATAGGCGTAAGAGCCATATAAAATAATTTTATATGGTTTTAGGTGTTTTAGGACTTCTATAGCATATGAAACAGCTATCTGTGAAACTTGCTCCTTATCCAAGGTATAAATTCCTTTGTTTTTAAGTAGATATCATTACATTTTTGCTCATTTAATAATTCGTAAACTGTCCCCTTAAATTCAGACTTTGAATATCTAGTAATAATATTTAATGGATCTAAAAAATCAATAAAATCTAGTTGTTCTTTAGTTAAATCATCAAATATACCAGCTAATTTTGCTAATTGGTCAATAAAACGAATTTCAGATGGAATTTTGTCTGTTTTATAAAAAACAAGAGCTTTCAAGGCTGTTTTTATAACAAAATGACATTGATTACCAGCGCGAAGAAATCTTTCATCCGCAATCATATCTTTGGCGGTTTCAAGATCATTATTTATTTGCTCAAATATATTATTTATTTTGTCTGTATATAAAGCCATAATATACTCATATTTGTTGCTAATTTACAATAGAACCAATTTTATCACTTTTAGGGTAAATATCTGATTCCGCTTCGCGACCAGTTGGGGGTTGACAACGCCTAGGCTTAGACCCTGAGAGACAATGGGAAATATTAGCAAATTAAACCGCAAAAAGAAACCGCAAAAAAATTGCCGCCTTCGCCAAAACCCTGGTTTTTATTATCATGCCTTAAATAACATTAGTTATTTTAATATATTATTAAAAGTTAGTTTAGAAAGATTATTTTTCACAAATTCATCAAAATTAATAAAAACTGATCATTATAAATTTATAAAAATTCGCCTGAGAAGCCCAATCAATTTTGACTTCAAGGTCAATTACCTGATATTTTCAGCCGCGCCCATCACCTAGGCCAAGCCGCCAAGGGAAAGGCGGCGGTCTTAGGCCGATCTGGTCGGTCCCATTGGCTTTTGTTGAGGAAATTTGGCGAGAATCAGTAAACTAAGAGATGAATAAGTCCAAATAGACCTGTTAATGATAAAAATTTAACGCTTACTTTAAAATCTTCTAGATTTAAACCCGTAAACCTTGACCCTAAGTCAGTCCTGGCCAAGAGCTGCCCGGGCGGGGGAATGGGTTTTTAATGGGCGAGGGAATCTTCGCCGTGGATGACCAACCACTTGCCGCTTCTGGCGATCCGACCAGACTCCCGCAATCTTTTCATGGTTCGGGTCACGCTGACTCGGTGGGCTCCCACCAGAAAGCCCAAATCCTCGTGGGTTAGGGGAATCTCCAGGATATAACGGCCTTCCTGTTTGCGACCGTGCTCCCGGGCCACGCTCAAAAGAACCCCGTAGATCTTTTCCTCCAGGTGGAGTTGGGCCATAGCCTCCAGGCGATCGGTCAAAGAGCCGATCCGGCCAGCCAGGTTGCGGATGACTTTCAGGCCAATGGCCGGGTAAGCCAGGACCAGCTCCTCAAAATTCGGTCGAGAAAAGCCACAGGTGACCACTCGCTCCAGGCACCAGGCGCTGACTGGGTAATAATAATCTCTCTCCAGGTCATTGAGGATATACTCACCCAGAAAATCCCCGGCCGCGCGGATATCCAGGGTAATCTCGGCCCCGTTGTCCATGGCCCGGGTCAGCCGGATGCGCCCGCTTTTGATGAGAAAAAGGCCGCGGGCCCGCTGCCCTTGCGTAAAGACCGCCTGCCCTGGCTGATAGATGGCCCGATGAGCCTTGGTGGCCAAGGCTCCCAGCTCCTCGGGCGTCAGATTCTCAAAAAGCCACAAATTGCCAACGCAGACCTGGGACCAGTCAGGTTTATCGGCTTTGAGATCGCAAGGGCAGCCCATATCTTCGCTCCTCTCCGAGCTCGTGGAAAAAAGCTCTCCCCGGTCAACCCAGGGCGAGGGCGCTCAGGCCAATCGCCGACCCGCGTCCAGGCCGGGGGAGAGGCTAAAAACCTCGGTCACCTTGATTTTGACCACCGAAGTGGGGCTCGGCAAACCCGCCGCCTGGAGCTTTTGGGCCACCTGGTCATAAATCGGCCCGCTTTTCACCAGCTCGGCCTGGCCCTTGAACTGATAGCCCGCTGGCGGGGAAGCCTCGATCACGGCCACGGCCACCTGGGAATTTTTCTCCAGGTTGACCCGGGTCTTGAGGGAAAAAAGATCCGCGAAGACCAGCGTCTCCTCATCCAGGACCTCGGTGGTTCCTTTGGGGGCCAGGTTAGGGCGACCGTTTTCATCAGCGGTGGCGACCCAGGCGAGTTTTCCGGTCACAAAATCGCGGATTTCCTTATTAATAATGGTCATGGCTCTTCTCCATAGCGCGTTGGCGGCCCGGTGAGGCCAGCGGGGGGCCCAAACCAAAAGGGCCCCGGCCCTTGAGTAGCCGCCAGGGAAAAAATTTCAGATTTAGCGAGGTCGAACCAGCCTTACCTTAGGCCAGATTCCGGGGAGGTACCGTAACGAGGGTTACAAGCGGGAGGTTTTTTCAGGTTTTTTGGGGAGCGAGCGGCTCAACCCGAGCCAAGCCCGCCTTCCTGGGTTAAGAATGTTTAGGCCGCCCTGGGCTCACAATTTCTCCAGAACTTTGGCCAGGTAGGGGGATTGGGCCAGGCGCCCCCAAACCTTCTGGCCGGGTTTGGAGCCGAAGCGAGCTCTCAACTTGTCCAACCGACGACAGGCCGTCGCCTCTTCAGGGGCCTGGGCCAAAAGGGCCTGAGCGTTTAAGGTCTCAGAGGGATTAAGATCAGTGTAACCGCTGTTTTTGAGGACAATATAAGCCAAGCGCAGATCCTCCGGCAGGCCGGACAGATCCTCCAGATTCTGGGGTTGGCCCCGCCCCGGCAGATTGTCAAACTGCCCCTCGGCCATGGCCTCTTGAATCTTCCTTTCGGCCACCACCGAGAGGATAGATGAGGAAAACTCCCAGGTCATGTCAGCTCCCTTGGGCCTGGCCCGACTTGAAAAAAAATTTGGAGCCCCAGGCCTGGCGAGCCTCTGAGGCCGGGTCTTGAAAAATGAGGCGAGCTGGGTTAAGTTTTAGCTCCCAATCGGGTTAAAGCCCCTGGTCTTAATATAACAAGCCCAGACGGCCCCATCAACCAAGAGCGTTGTTTCTGGCCCGCGAGCTGGCCCCCAAAGGTCTCGACCCTGGCCGGCGACCGCCCAACCCCTGACCCGCGGTCGGCCCCTGGCCGGGCCGCACCCCTTGAGGCTGACCCTTGAAATTCGTGGATCAAGCCAAAATCAGTGTCGCCTCCGGTCATGGCGGGGCTGGCTGCGTCAGTTTCCGCCGGGAAAAGTACATTCCCCGCGGCGGCCCGGACGGGGGCGATGGGGGGCGGGGCGGCGACGTCATCATTGAGGCGACCAGCCAGAAGGAAACCCTGTTAAAATTCCATTTCAACCAACAGTTCAAGGCCAAGAACGGGCAACCGGGCCGCGGTCGACGCCAGACCGGGGCGGATGGCCCGGACATCCTTCTGGCCGTGCCGCCGGGCACCCTGGTCTCGGAGCCCGCCACTGGTCAGAAATTGGCCGATCTGAGCGCCGCCGGGGACCGCTTTGTCGCCGCCAAGGGGGGCCGGGGCGGTCAAGGCAACGCCCGGATGGCCACCAGCGTGCGCCGAGCCCCCCGCCTGGCCCAGCCAGGCGAGGACGGTGAGGAGCGCGTTCTCCTTTTAGAGTTAATTCTCCTGGCCAACGCCGGCTTGGTGGGTTACCCCAACGTGGGCAAATCAACCCTCATCTCCCGCTTGTCGGCCGCCCGCCCCAAAATCGCCGATTACCCCTTCACCACCCTGGCCCCCAATTTAGGCGTGGTCCAAGTCGATGAGGACCACAGCTTCGTTCTGGCCGACCTGCCGGGCCTCATTGACGGGGCGGCTCAGGGAGCCGGCCTGGGCCACCGATTTCTCAAACATCTGTCTCGCTGCCAGGTTCTGGTCCACCTGCTCGATCCCACCCGCCTCCAGCCCGAGCGCCCCAAGCGGGACCTGGAGCTGATTATCCGGGAATTAAAGGCTTATGACCCCGAGATGGCCAAAAAGCCGGCTTTAGTGGCTTTAGGCAAAATGGACCAGCCAGAAGGCCCTTTAGCCTTGGCCGCCTGGAAAAAAGCCCACCCCAGAAGCCGGATCTACCCCTTTTCCTCCTTTACCGGGGAGGGTTTAGCGGAGCTGAAATTCGCCATGTGGCGGATTATCAAACCTCAACCCCAAAAATCCTAAGAGCCCAGCCCCTCGCTTCAGCCAAAAAAATATCCTTACATAACAGATTAAAATTTATATTTTCACTTATTATAAGCCATTGGCTGGTAAAATATCCAAAATTAAATTGGGCCACAAAATTCTTGACAATCTAAGCTAAAAAATCCATAATATTGGTTATTATTTTTTGGGCCTTTTGACTTCGTGACTTAAATTTGGCCGGTTGTTATTTTTCTGAAACAGTCGCCAGATTGAGGTGAGACTTCAAGCCAATGTTATTCATCAAGCAAGCGCTCCTCAGCGTCTCTGACAAGACCGGCCTGGTTGATCTGGCCATTTTTATGCAAAACATGGGAACCAGCCTCATCTCGACCGGCGGCACGGCCAAAGCTCTAATGGAGGTCGGGCTCAACGTGACCGAGGTCTCTGATTACACCGGCTCCCCAGAGCTTTTGGATGGTCGCGTCAAAAGCCTTCACCCGAAAATTCACGCCGGGCTCCTTTATCGTCGGGATGACCCCGCGCACCAAAAGCAGATGGCCAAACTGGGCTGGTCGGCCATTGACATGGTGGTGGTCAACCTCTATCCCTTTGAGAAGGTCGTGGCCCAGGCGGGAACCACCATGGCCCAGGCCTTGGAAAACATCGACATCGGGGGGCCCTGTCTTTTGCGGGCCGCGGCCAAGAACCACCCGCACGTGGCCGTTCTGTCAGACCCGAGCGATTACCCTCTGATCGTCAAGGAGATGACTGAAAACCAGGGAGCCATTTCCCCAGGCTGTCTCAAGGGGCTGGCTCAAAAGGCCTTCGCCCGGACCTCGGCCTATGACGCGGCCATCAGGGACTACCTGGCCAGCCAGTCCCTGCGCCTGGTCCCCTGAGCCGAGAGTGGCCTGAAAAAGAACCGAAATAAACATGAAAAATAATAATTAAAACATTTTAACAATTTTTTACTTTACTTTTATAAATTTAAGGAGAGATAAATATTATGATTAATCTCGATAAAAATAAACAAAAACATCATTGCGCTAGTAAAGATATTAAAGAAGAATATTCTTTTTCAGAGATTTTAGATCGAATTCCCTTATCTCCTTATAAACTTAGCAAAGAAACAGAAAAACTATTGCTCTATGATGATGAAGAGGAATCCAACTTAAAGGAATATGACAATATTAAAGATTTATGCAAGGCTTTAGGCATATAACAGAAAAAAAATATTTTATACTTTTTTTGGGGCAAAATTTCATGGCCGAAAATTATATTATGGAAAATTTGAGATTGAACCGGGTTTTAACACCATCAGTAAAGATAGAAAAACCCAGAAAGAAATCTGACGAAAATTTTTGCTATATAATTATTCATAACATATGATATAATTATATATAGTTGTTACTTGTTACAAACACAGTAATCTTTGGTATCGTTGTCGCTTAATCTCAGGGATTCGGTTCAGGAAACTAAACGAAGTCTCAATCCCCGAAAGCTTGGCGCGTTTGAGCTTAAACTCGTTCTTTCTCACTATTAGGAATAAGAGAAAGGACCTCAACCACTAAATCAGTGGGCCAGGATTTCTCAGAGAGCTTCAAAAGCTCTAAGTTATATATCAATCATTCAAGGGTCAAATAAAGAAGCGCTGTTGACGCTACATTTTATGATCATGACAGGCCTCAGCAAGAATTAAAAATTTAATAAACTATTAAAACTAATTATAATATTTACTTCATGATATGTCAATATATATTTTGTTTGCCAATTACGATTTGGACGAGGCGCGGGGCTTTGTCAGCCACAACGCGGCCTTAGGCATCGGCGTGAACTTCTAAAATTCCTCTAGCTCGTCGGCGGAATCCTTGGATTTCGCCGACTTAACGCTTTCGTCTCAAAACCTTGTTTTTCCGCCACCGGGCTTTTGAGCGAAACCCTAGATTAAGGCCGGTTTCTAGCCTTTTTCCAGGGTATTTTTTTCGAATGTTAATTTTTTTGACCAGAAGCGACTCCTTTTGCCTTGAAAATGGCCAATTATTTTTTTCAAAATTTCCGCCTGGCCTTATCTCCCACTGGATAATAAAGGCGAATTTTTATTTTTTCTCCCGAGGCAAACTCCAATGAGCCAGCTCCTTAGCCCAAGACCCGCCTGAGCTAGGGGCCTAGCCAGAGTAATCACCACCGGCTGGTCAGAAATTCGGTTCTTGGGTCTCAGGTTAGGCTCTCGCCCTTGACTCCCTAAAGATTCGGTCCCGTTGGAGTCCCAGGCGCCCCCCTGATAGTCATTAGGTAGTTTTGGCCGCTTCAGTTTTAGCCTCTCTTTTAAAAGCGGACGGACCGTTCCATTGACGACTTCGCCCACCCTGTCGGCGCCATTTTCTTGAGAGGATAAAGCAGTTAAACTTTCCCTTAAAAAAATAATTATTTATTTGTTTTTATACTTTAGTGATGTTGAATGTATTATAGTAACAAAAAATTATAATTTATAGATAAATTTAAATTTAATTCCCTACCACTTAAGAGCGTTCCAGGTTTGGCGTGGCTGTTGGTTGAGAATAAGCTTCCGGGCGCTCAAGAGTTCGCGAACCTTAGAACAGCCCTCGTTTTCTGGCCTATTAAGCTAAAAATCCCCTCATCCGTCTCGACCTATCCAGCTAATTTTCCCTCCTCTCAACCTCGTTGAGTAAAATCTGGTTAAAATAGTTAAAAAAGTCTATTATCAGCCATTATTATTTCTCCCTGATTTAAATCTATAAAATGAAAATGGCTGCCAAATTTGACTCTTGTCAAAAAATAATTTTTGTGATAATTTTGTCTGAACTAATGATTTTCCTTATAATTATCCAAGATATCGTGGACAAGCGAATTATTGGGGAGAATAAATATTCAGAAGATGGGCCGGACGCGCGCGGCTTGGGTAGCGCGCCTAAACGCGGTTCTAGGAGGAACTGGCTCAAATCCAATCAACCCGACCATTAACATCTAGATTTTCCTCACAAAATAATTTCTATATTTATACAAAATTTACTAAAATTTTGATACATTAATATTACAATACCACTACATAATTGTCTGTTCGTGCTGATATATTTAAATTATAGTTTATATAATAATAATTATTTATTACTTTATTTATCAGCAAGTTGTATTCAAATAAATAATTTTATAAATTAACTTTTATAGTTATTTTATTTTTATAATTATAGGTAAAAAACATGAAATTATTGCCTGTCGGGGTTGCCAATTTTCAACAAATAAGTCAAAATGCCTGTGTTTACGCTGATAAAACTAAATTTTTATATAATTTGCTCAAATTACAAAGACCTTATTTCCTCTCCAGGCCCCGCCGTTTCGGAAAATCTCTTTTAGTCAGCACTCTAGAGGCCATTCTAATGGGCCAGAGAGAACTATTCAAAGGGCTGTGGATCGACCAGTCCGATTATGACTGGCAACCTTATCCGGTCATTCATTTGAGTCTGTCCGCCGTCAGGACTGACAG